>JAITBS010000391.1 GCA_031283515.1 Planctomycetaceae bacterium | reverse complement strand
CTTGGAGTTGAAATTACAAACCATAGCATTTAAGTGATTCAGTTAATGCTTCGATTGTATAACGGATTTGTTTTTCGGAGTGCGCTGAGGTGATGAAAAAGCGAAGGCGTGCAGCTTTTTCTTCGACTGCCGGATGTAAAATTGGTTGTACGTTAATTCCTTTTTCGAACAACGCTTTTGATATTTTCAGCGCGAGTAGAGAATTACCGAGAATTACCGGAATAACCGCCGAATCACGGCTTGTTCCAGTGTTTAAACGGTGTGCTTTTGCCAATTCCAGAAACAGTTTGCCGTTACGCCGCAACTGCTCTACGCGTTGCGGTTCCCGATCCAATAAACGAATCGCCGCCAGTGCCGCCGCACAATTCGGCGGCGAAATACCTACACTAAATACAAAATTCGGAGCCGTGTATTTCAAATATTCGATCAACTCCTTGGAACCACTAATGTAACCACCGCAACTCGCTAATGTCTTACTTAATGTACACATCCAAATATCAACGTCACAACGGTTGACACCAAAATGTTCACCAATACCACGTCCTGTTTTGCCAAGAACACCAAGCGAATGAGCTTCATCAACCATCAGTAAAGTATGATGCCGCTTTTTAACCTCAATCAGTTTCGGCAAATCAGGATAGTCTCCGTCCATACTGTACACTCCTTCCACCGCAATCAGTACACGACGATATTCATTTCGGTGTTTATTCAGAATCCAATTCGCTGCTTCCCAATCGTTGTGCGGAAACGGACGCCGACGTGCTCCAGAAAGTAATGCCCCTTCCACAATACTGTTGTGCGCCAGCGAATCAAAAAGAATCATGTCTTTTTCGTTCAATAAATGCCCAATCACCCCTTCATTGGTCGAATGACCACTCACCAACACCAATGTATCCTCACAACCAAGAAACATGGAAATAGCAGCTTCCAGTTCCCGATGAATTGGTTTGTTTCCGGAAACCAACCGACTCGCAGAAACACTCGTCCCATAACACTCACACGCCTCAATCGCCGCACGTGTTACTTCAGGATCACCCGATGTGTTGATGTAATTATAGTTTGAAAAATTGATGTATTCTTTACCGTTAATTGTTGCGCGATCATTGGTAATTCCCTCATGAACATCGAAAAACCGATTGAGACCGGTTTGCTGAATCATGTCAAGATTGGCTTTGAGATGTTGATATTCCGTAAATTTTTCGATATGGTCATATTCTTCTGGAATTTCACGCTGAATATTTTTTTCTTCGCAAACCGGTTTACGAAGACCCGAACCAAGATGAATCAGCACCGCATCGAGAACTTGTTGCGCCGTAAATAATTCCGGTAAAATAGATTCAGGAAATTGACCGCCAAACCGGTCTTCCAACGAAGCAAGAATTTCCATACGTTCCAGCGAATCAAGACCAAGTTCCGTAATATCCGTTTCAAGTGTCAGATGAACCGCCCGTTCTTTGGCAACCTTTCGTACCTCTTCTAAAATAATCGCCGCAATTTCGTCCTGAGAAATTAAAGACATCTTCGTATAAGCAGACGAATCTTGCTGAACAAAAATTTGTTTTGATTGAGTTGGAGTTTCCGTTTTGAGTTCTGTTTTGAATGGCTCGGTTGTTCCGCGAACAAGCCGGCTATGATCAGCGGCATCCGTCAAACCAACTGCCTCATTCAACGCATTTTCCGTTTCACCGCCCTCAATGAAACGGAATGAAACATCCGGCGAAACCCAACGCGAAATTTCATTGAGTGAACCGTCCAAAAATCCGTTACGGCAGGCATGGCGTTGAATCTTGCCGCTGGATGTTTTCGGAATACTTCCCGACTTGACAAGAACAATCGCCTCAACAGGAATCTCATGTTCCAACGCAACCGCACGGCGAATTTCACCAAAAATCGGTTCGGTTTCGCCCTTGAAACGGCGTTCAAGTTCCTGAACAATGACAAGATGTTCCTGATGTTTTTCCGAATCGTCCGGAACCATAAACGCAGCACCGCCCAATAACCGAAGATGTTGGTCAACACGTTGAACCGTCATTTCAATGTCCTGCGGATACAGATTAACACCACGTATAATAATTAAATCTTTGATTCTTCCGGTTACAAAAAGTTCGCCTTCAATCTTGAAACCAAGATCACCGGTTCGCATAAAGGGACCTTCGTTAGTGTCAGCAATTCGGGCGTGAAAAGTTTGTTCGGTTGCTTCGGGGGCATTCCAGTAACCTTTCGCTATACTCGGACCGCGAACCCAGATTTCACCAACAACACGTTCCGAACATTCAATACACGACTCAGGATCAACAATCGCAACACGTTGATCTTCAAGAATATTTTTTCCACTGGAAACCTGACGGGTCACTTTTCCGGTTCCCGATACAGCATCAACCGCCTTGCCGACCGATAAAGCATCCACATCCAACAACCGAACCATCGGCGGTTCTTTTTGGTAACCGCCGGAAACAAGAAGTGTGCCTTCCGCTAAACCAAAACAAGGATAAAACGCCTCATACCGAAAACCACAACGTTCAAATTTTCGAGTAAAAGTTTCCATTGTTTCCGCAAGAACCGGTTCAGCACCATTGAAAGCAACATCCCAACTTCGTAAATTGAGTTGATCAATTTGTTCTTCTGTAATTTGGCGAACACAAAGATCATAAGCAAAATTAGGACCGCCGCTGGTTGTTCCGTGATATTTTGTTATTGCCGCCAACCAGCGAAACGGTTTTTGCAAAAACGTCAACGGCGACATAATCACATTGGGTCTTCCGCAATAGATTGGCTGAATAATTCCGCCGATAAGTCCCATATCATGATAACTCGGTAACCAGAAAACTCCCTGACCGGTTCGCGAATGTTCAAAGCCTTGATGAATCATACGGGAGTTATGAATTAAATTGCCGTGTGTCAGAATAACACCTTTTGGAGTTCCGGTTGAGCCGGATGTGTATTGGAGAAAGGCGATGGTATTGGCATCCGCTCCTGGATGACTCCAATTTTCTTCGAGTCCTTCCTGAATAGTTGTTGTTGCCTGCCAGGTGATTTCCCGAAGATAGGGTGCCTCGTCAATAAGTTCGCCAACACGTTTTAAAACATCTTCAGTCGTAAGAGCAACAGCAGCACCGGCACTTTCGGCAACCGCCTGAATTCGGAGAATAGAGCGGTTTTTTCGCGGCGGATAAACCGGAACCGCAATCGCCCCAGCATAAAGACAACCAAAAAAAGCAGCAATAAAATCAAGACCCGGCGGAAAAAGTAACAAAACACGTTGACCAAACATATTTTGTTGTTGAAGCCATGCAGCAATACGCCGTGCCGATTGATCAAGGCAAGTATTACTCATCACCACTTCTTCGTCAATTCCGTTTGTAAGATAAATAAATGCAGATTCTTTGGGTTGTGTTGCCGCCCGATACTGAACAAGTTGAATTAAATCAGGCGGACCAAAAAACGTAGAATAATCAGAAAAATTCGGCACGGAAGGAATTATTTTGAAAGGTTGATACCGCCATCGGCAATTGTAAAATAGAACCATTGGCGACAAGGTCTGTTAAAAATATCCTAACATTAGACCAATAAAAGCGTAAAATGACAAGGGATTGCAACAAAAATACATAGAAAATATTCCTAATATTGACAAATTCGGTGTAAAAATCCGATTTATACTCAATTCCATCATGAATTGGTTTTTTCGTAATATTTTAATTGTTTGAGTGTTTTGCGGCTGTTCGGTAAAATGCCGCTAACTTCTTGATCATTCAAAATCAAATGAACTTATTTGAAGTAATCATTACCAAACCAACTACGAAAATAATCAGAAAATTCAACTCAATCAATTCATTTTATTTATTTTACTTAAAACAAAAAATAAATATTTTAAATATTTTACCTATTTTCTTGAAATTTCCGGTGAATATTGCATAATAATTGAGATTATTGTTATTTACAAACTTAAACCTACTAATTCGATGGAAATACTATCCAAAGTTCATGCGAAACATTTAGTCAAATGGGCAAAACTCAAGCCGGACATTTATTTATTGTCAGCCGATTTAACGAGTTCCTGTGAGGCGGATTTATTTCGGGATGCTTATCCGGATCGTTTTTTATCAATGGGTATTGCTGAACAAAATATGTTGTCGTTTGCCGGCGGAATGGCACGTCAAGGACTTGTTCCGTTGGTTCACACATTTGCGGTTTTTATTTACCGTCGGGCATACGATCAAATTGCAATGTCAATTGCCTATCCGAATCTTCCGGTCAAAATGTTTGGTTTTCTGCCGGGAGTTCTCACTCCGGGCGGTGCAACTCATCAAGCTATTGAAGATATTTCGGTCATGCGTTCCTTGCCCAATATAACGATTTTAGAATGTGGTGACGCGACAGAAGTTGAATCTGTGCTTGATGTTGCGTACAATATTCCGGGACCGGTTTATGTACGGCAATTGCGCGGAGAAGTACCACGCTTGTTCGATGCCAACGAACCAATGGAATTGGGAACACCGCGAAAACTTTCTGAGGGGCACGATTTCGTTTTACTTACGAGCGGTATTTGCACGGAAGAAGGAATGCGGGCTGTTGCGGCACTTCGCGATCAAGGAATAAAAATCACACATTACCACATTTCGACTCTCAAACCATTTGATCATCCGAAAATTGTCAAAGAAATTACCCGAACAAAATATGGGGTTATTACGCTTGAAAATCACAGTGTGATTGGTGGTTTGGGAACGATATTAGCCGAAAAAATGGCGGAATTAGCTTGTGGTAAACCGTTGTATCGTCTAGGGTTGCAGGACACGTTTGTTCATGGAGCGAGTCGGCGTTATCTAATGCGTGAATACGGAATTGACGCAATGGCTCTTATTGATCTCATCAAAAAAATCACCGGCAAACACTTTGAAATTTACGAACACACTCTCGCAAAAACATACACCCCAGCCGTTCACAGTACCGCAAAAGCAGAAGCACTTTGAACAATGAATTAAACAATGAATTCAACAATGAATTTCATTTCAAAAATGGTGTTGCTTGTTTAACAATTTTGTACTATATCAATGGAATATTTTTGAATTTGTTTACAGTTGGCAATTACAAGGTTGGCAACTAACAGGTAGGCGACCTTTCGGCGAAACGTTGGCTGCCTTTGGAGCCCATTGGTAAACAAATTGACGAAAGATTACACTGATATATTACAAATAAAAACATCAACCGTTGCGACGTTTCGGCGAAATGTCACCTACCTGCTGAATAGATATGTTAACTCTATTGAATATTGAAATGTTTTTAACTAAAATAGGGACACAATTTCGTGAAATGTTTGTTTTTCGATCTTAACCCCGCAAGAATGAGATTTTCATAACCGCAGATCATCGACCTGCGGATGGACATCATCAACAAACCTCTGTCTGAAAGACAGAATTTTAATAATCCTAGTTTGTACGATTCGGATCGTTTCGTTTCGCCTTTCAGGCGAAATTGAGGCGAGGTGTTGACCGTAAGCCGCGCTTCGATTGACTTACGGTTATGAAAATGCCCCCCCTTCAGGGTGAAGAACCAAAAATAATAATTCCACTGATAGATTACCAACTATTAACTATCCACTATCCACTATTAACTATTAATAATTCTGATGAAAATAGGTGTTTTTACATGTTGGTGCGGCGAGAATATCGCACGAACCGTCGATTGCGAAAAAGTTACTGAGGAAATCGCAAAATTGCCCGGTGTTCATTGCGCCGTAACTTATAAATATATGTGCTCCGAACCCGGTCAACAATTGATTCTCCAAAAAATTAAAGAACTCGGTTTGACCGCTGTTGTTGT
>JAITBS010000371.1 GCA_031283515.1 Planctomycetaceae bacterium | reverse complement strand
GTTACATAATCTATTTAAATGTACCCTTTTTTCATAAGGAGCATAACTATGAAAAAAACGACTATTTTTGCTTTTACGTTGGTAGAATTACTTGTGGTGATTGCGATTATCGGTGTGTTGATTGCGTTACTATTACCTGCCGTCCAAGCCGCACGCGAGGCTGCAAGAAGAACACAATGTACCAATCATCTGAAACAGCTCGGAATTGGTGTTCACAACTTTCATGACACCTTGAACGGTTTACCACCTAATTGTGTTGGTGCTGATTGGACATTAAGTTGGGCAGACCCGAAGGATGAAGATTCTTATGCTTCCCGTGTTACTTTCTGGGGATTACTCTATCCTTTCATTGAGCAACCGGCAAACTATAATCTGCTCACAACAAAGTTACAGCAAGATTTACGGAGTTGGCCCGATGCCGACATTTTTTGGAACAAACTTACTCCAGAAGAACGTACTGGTCTCAATAGTGTTCCAATCTATTTTTGTCCCTCACGAAGATCTATTCCGCAACCTTATGAAAATGGAGCGACTGGTGGACAAGATGGCGGATATCGGGGACCACAAGGAGATTATGCGTTTGTTCTTGGAGGGGCAACAGTTCATTGGAAATCATGGGTTTATATCTGTGATGTCATATCAATGGGTTATCCTAAAGTAACTCCATTTCGTGTAGCCATTCCTGTTCAAACAAACAGTTGGATACCGCGTGATTCGTTTGCTCGAATGGCAGATGGAACGAGTAATCAAATTATTGTTGGAGAAAAATGGATTGGACGAGATGCCCTAAACGCATGTAATACAGGATATGGATCATCTCGTTATCACTACGGCGATTGTTCTTTATTAAGTATGGGATCGCTCAATACTTATGCCGTTGCCCGATCTCATAATGCCCGTATTGCCAAAGAACCAAACCAAGAAGATTTATCCGGTTTCGGTGTAAATCAACAAGAAACGGATCATGGATTCTGGGGAGGAATTCATCCGGGAACAGTCAATTTTCTTTTTGGTGACGGCACCGTTCGGGCAATTGCCAACTCAATACCAACCGGTAATAATTCGGTACTCTCATGGCTTGGTAACGTGGATGATGGTAACACAATCCCTCAATTTTAACCCTATTTATTTTAATTATGAAATTTACACTAAATATTTTTTTAGTATTCCTTTGTATGTTATTTTCCGGTTGCGGAAACGGATATATTTCTTTTGGTGGTAAAGTGACGTTCGAAGAGGATGGTTCTCCCTTAACTCTCGGAACGGTTGTTTTTACAACGGACACGTTTCAAGCAGAAGGAGCTATTCAGTCAAATGGAACTTACCAACTTGGTTCAATATCTCAAAAAGACGGGTTACCGTCAGGAAATTACAAGGTATTTGTAATTGGTGCAGGAAATGTTGTAAATGAAAAATATGTTTCATCAATTGACCTCGCATTTACTGACCGGAACACAACACCACTCACCTGTGAAGTGGTGACATCTGGAAAACATAGATTCGACTTTACCGTTAAGAAGGCTTTAACAAAACCTTGAATAAACATACTTTTTATTTTTCGATTTTCACCTCGAAGAGGTGCGATTTTCATAACCGCAGGTCATCGACCTGCGGACTTGTATCGGTAACAAACCTCTGTCTGAAAAACAGAATTTTAATTATCGACGTTTTTACGATTGGGCTCGTTTCGTTTCGCCTTTCAGGCGATATTGTTGCGAGGCGTTTCCCGTAGGTTGCGCTTCGCTTGACCGCCGGTTATCAAAATGCCACCTCTTCGTGGTAAAGAATAAAATTTTCACTGAATAGTTACAAAAAAATCTGCGTAATATGCGGATTATTTAAAAGAATCGACAGATTACTCAAACTAAGTATTCGAGTTGTTAGTTAATAAATTAGACAGTTACCTAATTATTGTTTGCCAGCTTTGAATGGGAAATTCCACTGAAATATTACAAATTTAAGAGTGTTCGTTAAACAATCTCGTTGAGAGATAGCGTTCACCGCAACTTGCTGCGATAGTAACGATTGTTTTGCCGCGGTTTTCAGGTCTTGCCGCTACACGCGCCGCTACCGCAACATTGGCTCCAGTACTGATTCCCGCTAAAATCCCTTCTTCCTTCGCTAAACGCCGTCCCCAGAAAAATGCTTCTTCAGCTGTAACAGTTTCAACTTGGTTAATAAGTGATGTATCAAGATTTTTCGGAATAAACCCCGCACCAATCCCCTGAATCGCATGTGGTCCTGGTTGACCCCCAGAAAGAACCGGTGAATCCGCCGGCTCAACAGCATAAGCAATAACATCTTTCCGCTGACCACGTAAATATCGCGTTACACCTGTAAATGTACCACCCGTTCCAATTCCTGTTAAAAAAATATCAATTTTACCCTGCGTATCTGTCCAAATTTCCGGTCCAGTAGTTGTTTCGTGAATAGCAGGATTAGAGGGATTTTCAAACTGTTGAGGTATCCAGGAATTAGTGTTTTCCTCCGCTAATTGATACGCTTTGTCAATTGCCCCCTTCATACCTATCGCACCAGGTGTCAGAACAAGATTGGCTCCCAACGCAGCAAGAAGAAGCCGCCGCTCAATACTCATCGTCTCCGGCATCACTAATGTCAATTTCAAACTGTTTGCCGCAGCAACAAACGCAAGAGCAATTCCCGTATTACCACTCGTAGGCTCAATAATTTCCGTTTCCGAATTTAAAATTTCCGAATTTTGAGCCGCTTCAATCATTGCCCGCCCAATCCGATCTTTCACACTAGAAAGCGGATTGAAAAATTCAAGTTTCAATAAAACAGTTGCATGGCGTTTAGGAATAATTTTACCCAATCTAACAAGCGGTGTGTCAAATGTTGTTTGAGTGATCGTGTCATAAGTTCGTTTATGGCTCATCGGTGAACTCCTTTCTTAATATTAAGTTGTTGGAGGGAACTCCTAAAAATAATCAACTTTAGTTTGTCGGAAATTTTTAGGAATTACATCAATTTTTTATAATATGTTTGGAAATGGGTTGGTTCTTCTTAGAATTTTTCAGCAATTATTGCGCCAAAAGATTTTTATATTGACTACGATTACGGTTTCTGTTTAACAAAATCAGTAATTTGATGAAATTGTGGATGAAATACTTCCACAAAAGGGCTATTCAAATCAATTATAATATAATACAATGCCGTTAAATATCACGGATTAAGTGTCAAAAAACTCGTTTCGCCGTGATATTTCACGGATTCCCGTTAAATATCACGGATTCTCAATCTTTTTTTGTCGGCATAAAATTTGCATAATTAAGAATTAAGGTTTATGATATAATCTTAAACCTTAAACGAAACCGCTGTTGAAATAGTACAAATTTGCTGGATATTCATTGATTGTTTTAGTCCACACTCGAAATCTCTTATGGATAGTATAATCGGTTACGATGCGGGACTCAAGTCGGTACTTGAGCGTGCAAGACTTGTTGCAAGGTCTGATGTTCCGGTCTTGATTCTTGGTGAAACCGGAAGTGGAAAAGAAGTTTTCGCCAGACATATTCACGAAGCATCCCGACGAGCAGGACAACCTTTTCTCAAAGTAAATTGTGGCGCCGTACCACCCGAATTAATTGATTCCTACCTTTTCGGTCACGAAAAAGGTGCCTTCACAGGTGCTATCGAAAAACGTAAAGGTTGGTTTGAAGCCGCAAACGGCGGAACTCTCCTACTCGATGAAATCGGTGAACTCCCGCTCGCTGCTCAAGTTCGATTTTTACGTGTTCTCCAGGATGGTAGTTTCGAACCGGTTGGCGGCAGCGGGAAAAATATTCGAGTGGATGTGCGAATTATCGCGGCAACTCATCGAAATTTACGACAAATGGTCAAGGAAGGTGAATTTCGTGAAGATTTATGGTATCGGATTTCTGTGTTTCCAATTAGAATTCCGCCATTACGGGAACGGTCGGAAGATATCGGACAATTAGCCCGATTCTTCGTACAACGCGCCGCAACAAAATTTTCCTTGCCGGAAATCCCTCTTCGTAAAGAAGATATTGATGTTCTTGAAAAATATCCTTGGCCCGGTAATGTACGAGAATTTGGTGCGGTTATTGATCGTGCGGTGTTGCTCGGTGAAGGACGACGGCTGGCTTTCACCGATTCACTCCACGAATTGCAAGGTGAACAGGTTCCCGCTGAAATTTTGGCAGAAACAACCGCAACAGATATCTTTTTTGAAAACGAAAACATACCGCCTCAACCATCATCGGAACAACCAGAAATATCATTACAAGAAAGACAAGATTTTCTTTCACTGGACGAAATCATCCGGCAACATATCGAATCTGCGCTTGTACTTACTCAGGGTGTTATTGAAGGAGCCGGCGGAGCCGCTGCTCTCCTCAAAATCAATCCGCATACTCTGCGTGCCAAAATGCGGAAACTCGGAATCAATTGGTCAAAATTCCGGCGTTTACCGGAATAAACCCATGATATACGGTCAATGCCGCTGTCGATCAGATTTTGTACCACACCGACAATGTAGTCAGCTTCAAAGAATGAGAATTTAGGCAAAATAAAACTTCACTTAAACGTTGTATTTTACACATTTTTTGTTTTCCTAAAATTCGTATTTTATGTATTTATACTCGTAAAAATAAAAAAATTCATCGACAGTGGCATTGGACTAAAAATACGGAAATTCTATTCAATTTCAACAAACTTTTTAAAAAATCTCCGTAATCTGCGGACTATTAAAATTGATCAAAAAATTTCATTTCCACCTAATTCAAACAACAAAATTACCAATTCTTATCAAAGTAATGTCTCACTCGTCAGCATTAAAAATCAATACCAAATAATTATGAAATACCGTAAAATGAAATTATCTACGTTTTTTATCCAATTTTAAGTGAAGTTGAAAATAAATTTCCTTAATTTTATTTAATTTCTTATTATTTCTTATGTTGCGTCAAAAAAATGCTTTCAGATATTCAGAATTATTTTTTTTCACACGCAATGAGCCTTGTCAATTTTTGGTAATCTGGTACGCTATATGGAAATATGGAGTGATATTCTGAAATTCCGTTTTTTCTTTTTCAGGATTGTCTAAAACACCCCATATCATTATAAATGGTTATAAAAGTGTCCGTTTTGAACCTTTTAAAAATTAAAAAACTATTACACCACAATTATTAGGCGGGAGTTTCCATGAAATTCAATGCTGATGAAATCGCTTCTGTTATTCAGAAGGAAATCGAACAATACGAACAAAAAATTGATGTCCGCGAAGTCGGACGAGTTTTGGAGGTTGGCGATGGTATCGCTCAAATCTACGGTCTTTCCGGCATCATGGCAGGGGAAATGATTGAATTTCCCAACGGTGTCATGGGACTCGCTTTCAATCTTGAAGAAAATTCTGTTGGAGCGATTATTCTCGGTGATTATCTCAAACTTCATGAAGGCGACGAAGCCAAAACTACCGGTAAACTCCTTTCCGTACCTGTTGGCGACGCAGTTCTGGGACGTGTTCTTGATCCGCTCGGTAATCCGTTAGACGGCAAAGGACCCATCGTAACAAATACGTTTCGCGAAGTCGAAAGTATCGCCCCGGGTATCGCCGACCGTCAACCAGTTCGGGAATCTCTCGCAACCGGTATCAAAGCAATTGACGCCATGACCCCAATCGGACGCGGACAACGGGAACTCATTATCGGTGACCGTAAAACCGGTAAAACCGCAATTTGTATTGATACAATTATCAATCAAAAAGAAACCGGTGTTAAATGTTTTTATGTTGCTGTCGGTCAAAAAGATTCAACAGTTGCCGGAATTATCGAAACGTTACGGCATTACGGGGCGATGGATTATACCACCGTTATTGTTGCCGGTGCCAGTTCGCCCGCTCCATTGCAATATATCGCTCCCTATGCCGGTTGTGCAATGGCGGAATATTTTATGTACAACGGTCAGCATACGTTGGTTGTTTACGATGATTTGTCCAAACAGGCAACCGCCTATCGTCAAATTTCTCTCCTAATGCGCCGCCCGCCAGGACGTGAAGCGTTTCCGGGTGATATTTTTTACTGTCACAGCCGGCTTTTGGAACGATCCGCGAAATTGTCAAAAGAACTTGGCGGCGGTAGTTTGACGGCATTACCGATTGTCGAAACGTTGGAAGGTGAAGTTTCCGCGTATATTCCAACAAATGTGATTTCGATTACTGACGGTCAAATCTATTTGCAACCCGATTTGTTTTTTCGCGGGCAACGTCCGGCAATGAATATTGGTATTTCGGTGAGCCGCGTCGGAGGTTCTGCCCAAATTCCGGCAATGAAACAGGTTGCGGGCGGAATGCGTCTTGACATGGCGGCGTTCCGCGAACTCGAAGCATTCGCCCAACTCGGCACCGACCTCGACGCCGCTACACAAGCCCGACTCGATCGCGGTTACCGAATCAACGAACTAATCAAACAAGGACTTTGTAAACCAATGCATGTTATCGACCAAATTTTCGTAATTTATGCAGGAACACATGGTTTCATTGACATTGTTAAAGCTAATGACGTGTTACGATGGGAAAGTGAGTTCCTCACCTTCCTGCATAGCTCCCACAAAGATGTTTGGCAAAAATTAAACGAAAAGAAAAAACTCGATAACGAACTAACCACCGAAATGGACAAAGTCCTCGAAGCATTCAATAAAACCTTCGTGTAA
>JAITBS010000360.1 GCA_031283515.1 Planctomycetaceae bacterium | reverse complement strand
TAAAATTCTGTCTTTCAGACAGAGGATTGTTCGTTGTACGAGTCCGCAGGTCGATGACCTGCGGTTATGAAAATCACACCCCTGTCGGGGTGAAAATCGAAAAACAAAAATTCCACTGATATATTATATTTTTTGTACCGAAACATTGAAAAACCGGAAGCGGTATTTTTATTGTTGACGATCAACACGGGAAACTGCAACCGGTTTTGGAATGAAACATTATTAGCTACAAATTAGCCAAACCGGTTTTAATCGAGGCGATATCCTTCGCTGTAAACCGGTTTGATAAGATCGGCAACACCCGGAGTTTTGAGGCTGGACAGGTTGGTAACAACGAGATTTTTGGCATCCCATTCGATCTTTTCACCCCATTCGCCCATAGTTCCGTCCGAACCACCTTCAGAAGCAGCCCAAACAGCAAGATTGCCAAGCAAAATGGTTTCTGTCAACGGTCCGGCACGATCAATGAAATTCGAGTGACAAATTTTCGGGTCTTTCGCCTTTACTGCACGGAATAATTCGTACATATTATCGGTGTCGTTGTTCCCTTTCTTTTCAGCATAATCAACTTTAAGATCGGGAAGCGGCGGAATAATTTCACCACTTTTGGTTCGCAATTCATATTTTCCACAATAATCGTCACTACTGTAGAATGCACCTTTTTCACCAATAATCAACACACCACTGTCCGCCGGTTTTTCAATTCCGTACGGAGCAAACACCTCTTGAGGCGGACGATTACCTTTTCGATCATACCACCAGAATGGGATTTTCCCGCGTTCTTCGTTAGCCGGAAATTCAAATTCAATAATAGAACTTGCAGGGTAACTGTCAAAATCGTGTCCGGTCGATTTGGCACGAACCCATGTCGGATCTTTCAATCCACAAGCCGCAAACGGAACTGTTACCTGATGACAAGCCATATCACCAAGTGCTCCGCTTCCAAAATCCCACCAACCACGCCATTGGAATGAATGATAGATTCCGGGCCAAAATTCGCGATATTTTGCGGTTCCGATCCAAAGTTTCCAATCGAGTCGGCTCAAGTTCCGTTGAATATCTACAAATTTATCCCAGATTGCTTTTTCCGCTTTATCGGCAAGCTTTGCCCGTGCCTCATTCGCAAAACGTTCCAATGTCATACGGCGATCAGGACCTTGAGTCCAGACCGGACGATTAGACCAAACGTACACTTCCAACGTTTTACCGATAACACCGGCTTTGAGTTGGGCAATGGCCATACGGGAAGAATCTAACGCGGTTCCCTGATTACCCATCTGGGTACAAACACCCGTCTCTTTCGCAACTTCCGCAAGTTTTCGAGCCTCATAAATGGTTCGGGTCAACGGTTTTTGGGTGTAACAACTTTTACCCATTCGCATTGCCATAAGTGTGGCGACGGCGTGCATGTGATCCGGTGTGCTGATTGTAACAATATCAATTTCCTTTTCATGCTTTTCGAGCATTTCACGGAAATCGACATATTGTTTCGCTTTAAGATAGGCTTCGCCTTTTCCTTTGTTTTCAAGCGTTTGTTTGTCAACATCGCAGATAGCGATGACATTTCCGAATTTAGCGGCGTTGTCCGCATCACCACCGCCTTTACCACCAACACCAATGTTAGCGACACCTAATTTTTCGTTTGGGGAATTGCTTGCTTCTTGAGCATTTCCTTCGGCAACAAGAAAACCAACACTAGTTACTGTTGCAGCTTTCAGAAAATTACGACGAGTTGATTTCATCATAAACAGACTCCTTTTTTGGGATTGAGAAATATCTGTGTGTGGTCTAAACAAACCACACGTAAATTTAGAGCATTGTAGCAACTTTAAAAATATATTTCCAGAGCAAGCCCAAATTTTTTTTAATTCTTCACCGACATTCATAAACCGGTTGGTAATGACGGCGGTGTTATTCCAGAAATCGATTAAATTTGATTGCCGAAAAGTAGGCGATGTGTCGGCAAAATGCCGCAGGAGCATTCCCATTCCGTGTCGATTTTTGGTATCTATACCTCTTGTCGTAATATTGATGATGTTTTCTATTTTACAACACGAAACACACAAAATAGCACGAAAAATACGAATTTTTGTTTTGACTCTTTTCGTGTTCTTTCGTGATTTTTCGTGATTTTTCGTGATTTTTCGTGTGGTTCGTGTTTAAAAAATTCCACTGATATAATGATGAAAGTAATTTTTATAAAGACACACCGTATAAAAATAAGATCACGACTGAATAGAAACAAATAAATGACACGAAACAGGAATGCTCCCGATGTTGCTCCTCTTTTTTTTTAGTTGCGGTGAAGGTGTGTTTATTCCATTTTTGGAGTTTTGTCTATGCAGTTGTCTTTTTAATTTACCTATTTTCGCTATTCTCTGTCATCAATTCATTTTTTAGAACAATAGCAAAATAAAAAAAAAAAATTGTTCATTCGTTGTGATTTTGAGAAAAAGTGTCCCAAAATGCCGAACCGTATAAAACATAAAGAGTTATATTATGTTCACTAAATGAGAGACCTATTAGTTGTCTTAACAGCAGATTTTGTAATTTCTTTTCATATAGTAACTTACAAAAATCTTATGAGAACGAATTGACTCCGTATTGAGATACGTTATGATGTTCTATGTTCTTGTCGGACTGTATATCGTGCCTCCGATTCGAAAGAACCACAATATGTAGTCTCAGCTCTAAAAGGAGTTAGGTAAAGGAATAAAGTAAAGGAAGTCTAAACAATTGAAACTGTATTCTTGGTATTATCGCTTACCACATTCAATATTAGTGTTCGTAATTGCTTCATCATGCATAAAGTTTACCCCAAAACCAACCTCCCACTGTTGAGAATACAATGTGATGTAACTATTAACCATTGAAATAATTTTATTCAACATGTTTTGAAACTTCGGTTTTCAAATTCAATTGTAAAAAATCCAACTCGTTTCGGTTGCGATTACAGTTTTGAAGTTTGCCGCAGATTCAAATATTGTCATGAATTTTGTTTTCAAATTCTTTTTCCGACTTGTTTTTTTTATGGATACAATAATTAGTTTGGATACACTTCCTTCGGAATTGAACTCAGTTGAAACAGAGCAATCTGCTAAACTCAAAATGGAATCGGTATTTTGTTTGGAAGATGTTGCGGATCCGTTCGACACTGTTGAGTGGACAACACGAACCGCAACAATCAAAGGAGATGGAGGAGCTATTTTCTTTGAACAAAATGATTGCGAATTTCCCAGTACCTGGAGTCAACTTTCCGTCAATGTCGTCGCCAGTAAATATTTTTACGGCGAACCGAATACGCCTCAACGTGAAAAAAGTATTCGTCAGTTAATTCATCGGGTTAGCCGAACAATCACCGATTGGGGAATTGAAGACGATTATTTCGCTTCCCGAAAAGACGGTGATATTTTTTATCGAGAATTGACGTGGTTGCTGCTTCATCAATATGGTTCGTTTAATTCGCCGGTTTGGTTCAATGTAGGGTTGTACCCGCAATATGGAATACGCGGCGGTAAATGTACCTGGCATTGGGACGAACAAGCCGGCGAAGCCACACAACCCGAAAATCCCTATGAACATCCGCAAGCGTCCGCATGTTTTATTCAAAGTGTTGCGGATAATATGGAAGCAATTATGGATCTTGCCCGAAGTGAAGCCATGCTTTTCAAATTCGGCAGCGGAACCGGTACTGACCTTTCAACGATCCGGTCAAGTACTGAAAAATTAGCCGGCGGCGGAAAACCTTCGGGACCGCTTTCGTTCATGCGTGTTTACGACCAGATTGCCGCTGTTGTTAAGAGCGGCGGCAAAACACGCCGAGCCGCCAAAATGCAGTCGCTTAAAGTTACTCATCCCGATATTATGAATTTTATCGACTGCAAATTTCGTGAAGAGGAAAAAGCCAAAATCCTAATGAAAAACGGTTTATCTTATGAAGAAGCCTATTCATCGGTTCTTTTTCAAAACGCGAATCTCTCTATTCGTCTTACGGACGATTTTATGAAAACGGTGAAGGAAGATAAAATCTGGGCAACACATTGGGTAACCAATCCCAAACAAGAAGGTCCCGCCTATCCAGCCCGTCAGGTGTTTGACAAAATCGCCAGTACGGCATGGGCTTGTGGTGATCCTGGTGTTCAATACGATACAATCATTAACCGCTGGCACACCACTCCAAACTCCGGACGAATTAATGCCTCCAATCCGTGTAGCGAATATATGAGTATTGACGACACTGCGTGCAATCTGGCAAGTATCAATCTAATGCGGTTCCGCCAAGAAGATGGACTTTTCGATGCCGAACGATTTATTCAAGCCTGCCGGATTTTCTTTATTGCTCAAGAAATCATTGTTGATCGGGCAAGTTATCCTATCAAAAAAATTGCGGAAAATAGTCATCGTTTTCGTGCGATTGGGCTGGGATATTCGAATCTTGGCAGTTTGATTATGAGTCTTGGTTTGCCGTATGATTCTGATGAAGCACGTGGTTTATGCAGTGTTTTGACGGCGTTAATGAATGGAGCCGCTTACCGGACGAGTGCGGAATTAGCTGGGGTTGTTGGATCGTTTGAAGCCTTCGCTGTGAACCGCGAACCGATGTTGCGGGTAATCGACATGCATTGGGATGCGGTCAATCACATTGGGAATTGTCCTAACTACCTGAAAAAACGAGCGCAACGGTTATGGGATGAAGTCCGTAACTCAGGAAGTCGAAACGGTTTCCGTAACGCCCAAGCAACAGTTCTTGCTCCGACAGGAACAATTAGTTTTATGATGGATTGTGATACCACCGGAATTGAACCGGATATTGCACTTGTCAAATTCAAACAGTTGGCAGGCGGCGGGACACTCAAAATCGTTAATAATACAGTACCGCTTGCACTTCGGACATTGGGTTATACTGATGCGGAGATTACGGCAATTATCGATCATATTCAGGAAAAAGGAACGCTTCATGAAGCACCGCATTTGGTTGATGCACATTTACCGGTTTTCGATTGTGCATTTCCGACACCGGGTTCTGATCGTTGTATTGCTTGGGAAGCCCATGTCAAAATGATGGCGGCGGCGCAACCTTTTATTTCGGGTGCGATTTCGAAGACGGTCAACATGCCCAACAATGCAACTGTTCAGGATATTGCCGATGCTTACATGATGGGTTGGGAACTTGGTCTCAAGGCGCTTGCGGTGTATCGTGATGGTTCGAAAGGCACGCAACCGCTTTCCACAACAAACGATACAAATAAATCGAAAAATAACGAAACCGAAACAGTGTTCAGCCGTAAGGAAAAACGAAAACTTGCCGTACCTCGCCGCGAACGTTTACCCGATACAAGACAATCTGTAACGCATAAATTTAATGTTTCAGGTCATGAGGGTTATATTACGGTTGGGCTTTATCCTGACGGGCGGGTTGGCGAATTGTTTATCACGATGGCAAAAGAAGGAAGTACCATTGGCGGTTTAATGGATTGTTTTGGTACGGCGATTTCGATGAGTTTACAATATGGAGTACCGCTTAGTGTTTATGTTGAAAAGTTTTCGCACACACGTTTTGAACCGTTGGGTCATACTAAAAACCCAGATATTCCAATTGCGAAAAGTCTGGTGGATTACATATTCCGTTGGCTTGGACGTACGTTTTTGCCGGACATGCAATCGGTGCAGCAAGACCCGCAAAATCTACATCCTGACCATGACGATAAGGACAGACGTTGTGGAGTTGCCGGTAAAACGGAAGAGGGTGGTCGTCCAATCCACCAAACAAAAGTATCGGATTTACAATTGCCGACATCTTCTCCAACAGGATATAACAATTTGAATCCGGCAAACGCACCATCAAATTCCAACCAGATAAATCCGAATCAAAAGGAGCGAATGGTGAATATTTCTGTTATTGACAGTGCAGTTGCGGTTGCTGATGAACCGTTTTTGATATTGAATCGTCTTTCGCCTCATTTTTCGGCAACGACTGCAGATGAACAATATGGGATGTTCCAATCTGATGCTCCGCTTTGTGATGCTTGTGGTGCTATCAGTGTTCGAGCCGGTAATTGTTATCTTTGTTACAATTGCGGAAAAAGTATGGGATGTAGTTAAGAGTGGAGAGTTAAGGGGTGATCATGGAGAGTCCGCATGTGGAATAATTACCCTTGCGGATTATTTCCACATGTGAACTAGCAACTCTCAACCACTATACTTGTACCTATTCGGTAGAATAATTACACAAACGTCTCATTTCTGCCTAATTTTTCCTAACAATTGTTTAAAACAACCTCAGTAGCAAAAAGATAGGATAAACAACAACCTCATTACCTCATTGTTCCTTTTAATGTTGTAATGAGGTTGGTGTGTGTGTTATCAATGGGTTACTGAGGTTGTTTTGTTCAGAAAATTAGGTGGAAATGAGTTTTTAGGGGAATGGTTCTTCTACTGAATAGTTATCAAGTTACCAAGTAGGTAGGCGACGTTTTTCCGCAAATGTCATATTGGCGTACTCACCGATTTGCCCCTGTTTACAGGTGTCAATTGAAAACACAAAACCGGTCATCATTACAGAATTACGGATCAACCGTTGCGACTTTTCGGAGAAAGTTCGCCTTAAATGACAATCATCAATTGTTCCATCGTTTTTCTTATCAACTTGTTGTTGCAATCTGTTACCAACCCGATCATACTCAAAGAATAACGTTTGATCTAATGAGTCATCATAATGATCAAAAACTTCTTTGATCTGTCTGTTATTCAAGCCATACGTCCAATTTATAACATTTTGTTTTTCAATTCCGCTAACATTGAATGTTTCATCAG
>JAITBS010000345.1 GCA_031283515.1 Planctomycetaceae bacterium | reverse complement strand
GATAAATTCCGTAAAGAATTTTCGTTTAAAATTCGTCGCGGAACGGCACTTCGAAAAGATTACGACGCTTGTAAAAACGGTCTTGAACAACTCGAACTTCCTGAACACAAACAACCGTTTTATGTTTTGCTTGCTCTTTATCACCGAATCATTGACCGTGAACCGGTGAAGGCTCTCGAAATTCTGGCTCCGTTGGTTGTTCCGAATGATGTTGCGGAAAAATGGGTTACGGAACAACGTGAAGCGGCGCAACGGGAATTTGAGAAATGGTCAAAGGAATTTGAAACAGCAAAACAGGCAAAGAAGAAAAAAGACGACATACCCAAACGTCCCGAAGGAATTTTTGTTGAATTTCCTGCAATGGAAACATGGAAACTCGACGATTCTACTGCCGCTGTTGGTATTGAAATTGCAACGAATTTCATTATCTTGAATCGTCACGAAGAAGCATTTAACGTGATCAATTTTGTCGGAGAAAATTGTGATAAAGAGTACAAAATTCTTGCGGCAGAGTGTATTGCCGATCTGATGGCGTGGACAAAAATGTACAGTAAAGCGGTTGAATTTTATGATCTTGCGTTAAATTTTTTCCGGGCAATTCGTGAAAACGGAGACGAATTTGTTATTTTAACGGAAGACGAACAACGGATTATCAAAAATCGTATCAATTACAAACGCGGTTCGATTTATAAATTAGCGGAACAGGGACGATTTACGCCGGACTGGTTGGCATACCGTGAAGCGCAACGAAAACATTTGTCAGAAGAATCGTTGCTTGAAGCGATCTGGATGTACCTTGACCTCATTAAAAATTACCCGAACACGCTTAGTGCAGAAGCGTCGGAATGTTACGTTATTAAAATTTTGACATTGTTTTCCAATCCGGCGTTTGTCAAAGAAGCGTCAAAACGTTACGGGATTATTCTCGACGAACTCGAAGATGCCAAAGCCCATTTACATCAGGCAAAACGAACCGCAATGGCGCAACCGTTTATGGTTGGACTTGAAGCGTATGTTGAACGGTTAAAATTTGTTGTAAAAATGTGGGAAAGTACGCCGTTTGGACGTAAAGCATTACAACAAGCCGAAGAACGAGCAGAAAAATTTCTTGAAAAAAATAAATACGGATTGTATCGCGGTGAAGTGTTGTTGGATATTGGAACAGCACATTTGGTAAGTTTTTTCGATGTGGACAACGGCGAAAAATGGTTGACCCGTGCTGCGGAATGGTTCGATAATGTCCAACAATTTGACAAAGACCTGAAAGATTTTGAATTACTGGAATCAGTACGAAAAGTTTCCCAACCGCCGAAAGAAGAACGTTACAAAGACCGTTGGACAAACATAAAATTATCCCAACCGAAACCGGGGCAATTTTTTAATCGCCGAAGTTGTTCATGGTACATGAATTCAAAGCAAAAAGACCTTGCTTTAGTTCAAGGATTGATTGCTTTTGCAAACATTAATAATGAACAAGCAAAAGTATTTTGGGATAAAATCGCGATTCTTGACAAAGATTTTTACGCGGAGCAGGAAAAAGCCGGTTGGAAAAATGCGACAACACATTACCGATTGACGCAACGAATCAAACACCAACCGGGGGCATTGTTTGCGACTCCCGACGAGATGGCAAGTTTCAAAGACCCGAAACGGCGTTTGGCGATATTGTTAGCCGATTTGTACTACCTTGCCGAGGAACCGGCAAAAGCTCTTGTCATGTACCGTTTGATTGAATCCGGCAGTTTGGGAGCACTTTCCTATAACGAAAAAGCATACATTTGTTTTGCTATTTTCTCGTGTTTATGTTGGGATAAAGATATTGATGAAATTGCTTATCTTGAACCAAAATTAAAAGCATTTGTCGGAACACCAAGCGAAGCCCGTGTGGTTCTCGGTTTTGCCAATCGGCTTAATACGGGAAAAAATCACGAACTATTGCCTAAAAAAATAAAAGTATATGAATATTTGATTCAAAAATTTCCTAAAATGGAAGAAGCGAAATATGCTGCGTTTGTTCTTGGTCTGATTTATATTGATCTGGCAAAAGTGGCAATACAAAATCAAAATAAAGAAATGGTGGTTCCCTATTTACAAAAAGCATACGAACTTTATAATAAGAGAATTCAAAATGACCTTGCTGGTTCTTACCGCGAAGATATGGAAAAAATAATATCGAAAATTAAAATGTTTTTTGGTACTACTAAAAGTTAAGTTTCTGATAATATAGAAGGGAAATTACAATGTTATTCCAATTCAGCAAACTAAAAATGATTTTGTTGATCATTTGTTTTGTCATATCTCCCATCTTTTGTTTTGGGCAAGCTACGGTTAGTAAAAGTGCACCTAATGATCTTACGGAATACTTACTAACACTCAGTTCTCAATTAAAACTGAATTTTTATGTATCCGCTAGTGACGGAAAAATGTCGCGGATTGATACTGTCAGTGATTCGGGGAGTTCGTGGAATGGGAGTGGACTTGGTACACCAACGGCAACTTTTATAGGAACGCCCAATGCTGGTCAGTTAGGGACTTTTACTCCGGGGTTTTCAGGTGAGGTTAAATTAACTGGTTCCGGTTCGGGACCAATACAAACTTATGATTGGACAGCAAAGGCAAAATACGAATTAGGAGGAAAATTTAAGATATATCTTGATTTTAGTCAGGGCGATGATTTTACAGGACGAAGTAAAACGGCAATGGGAATCGGCGAAATTGCCGATATTCAAGTTGTTGCCTTTGATCCACCCGGTGCAACTGTAACGATCACATCTGTTAGTACATCCGGTGCTATAACCAATGGAGGTCTCCGTATTACGGCAGGTAATACCGCTGGAATTGGAACGATTACCGTTTGGGCAAAGGTAGGTAATTCATCAACATCAACAAAGGAAACACTCAATGTGAGTGTGCTTGAACCAACAGGAGTTAGACAAATAAAATTACGTGATGTCTCCGTGCCTACAGGGACGTGTGGTGCTGGTTTTGAGGCGGCAAGTTATCTTGAACCCAAAAATGTGTCTTTCCACTTTATAACGGTTGGAGAAGGAATTTGTTATTCTACCGCGACAGGAAGTATATATCCTTCTAGGCATGAAATGGCACATTCAAGATGGACTGCAAGTGTTTCAAAAGGTAATAGCGTAGAAGGTTGTCGTGTTGAAGGTCCCAATGCTGGTAATCCACCTTACGATTATATTTTTGGAGGTGAACCCAACTTATCCATAGGTGCAGGAACATTTACTTGGAATATCCCTTGGGAATATTCGTGCGGAAATATTGTAAACCGTGAGTTTTCACGTCTCACACATCTTACCGTATATAATGGAAATGGTGGAGCTACAACTTCAAAGGCAGGTAATTCCTCAACAAACCCATAAATTCCTTAATAGGAGAAATACATGCAAAAACAAATTATATTATTTGTAGTTTTCTTATTGTTGACATCTTGTATCATTCGTATGAATCAAGCAAATGATTCTTCAAAAGAAAATAAGAAATTGGAAAATCAACTACATGTCATCAAATTATTAATTCTAAAAAATGATTTTGATCAACAAGTTTTTGATATTGAGTTAGAAAAACTAGAGAAACTAGGTGGCGAAAATGGTGATATGTACATTTTTTCAATTAAAAAATTTATTGATGAAATATCTCAATTACGCCAGAATGATGTTACACGAAAATCATGGATTGTACCACTTGTAACTAAATTAATTTCTAGGCAAGCCTTATCTCCTTGTGCTGGAGGTGCCCAAATAGAAGTCATTGTTAATTATCTGTCTTTTGATATTAAAAGCAATATTGTCTCAAAGGAACGGAAGGATATTTCTGTCAATTTGTTGAATATATGGAAGTATATTGTTAATCATATAGATGAGAATTGGGACGCTAATGTTCCAGAAAATCACCTCAAACCCTATTTTCCGCCCGTTTCATATCAAGGAGGATTTTATGCAGGTATGTCTCCTCAAAGTATTACGGACGAGAAAGTCAAAAAAGAATATTCAGAATTTTTAAAAAAACGAGACGCTTTGAATAGAAAAAGCATTGAACAACAACAAGCAAAACAGATGAAACAACGACATGAAGATGTTGTTAAAAAATATATCATCAATTTGTATTTGATACCACCGTCGGCAACTGAAGAACTTGCAGCACTGTTAAAAGAGTACAATATTGACCAAAAATTTTCTCAAGAGATTCTTGATGCCGTCAAAAAACAAGTAAAAAGTAAGTAATATAGTTGTTCGCCAAACATGATAATGTCGCGGATTAATTTGTCAGCGATCTGATTTTGTTTTCTATATGTTTTGTTTCGAAAATTGGTAATCCGGTTGATTCTTTTTTCGGCAGGCTAAAAATCAATTTCAATTAAAATTGCAAAAAGTATTGTTGAATACATCAAATCCGAACGTTAATTTCAAATATTCTGTTGACGATATTATCTGGAAAGTCCGCACGGCGTATGCAACAGGAATGTATCAATTATACGCCGATTGTTTCCACATTGAAAACAATCGCGGCGGTGATATTGCAACAGGAAATCAGACACCGGATCAGATTGAAGAAATCCGTCTTGAACTTACCAAACA
>JAITBS010000266.1 GCA_031283515.1 Planctomycetaceae bacterium | reverse complement strand
TTCATCGTAAGACAATTTTATTTGTTCGGACAATAACCGGATTTCCGGTTGAAAATATTGTGTTAATTCTGTTTCGGAGATGCCGCAAATACCGGCTAATTTTTTGTTCTGACTAATATCTTTCAAATGATTCAGATCACTGAAAACACTAATCTTGGAAAACTTCGTAACTCCCGTAAGAAAAACAAATCGCAAATACGCATCCGCACTTTTTAGAACGCCGTAAAAACCTTTTAATACTTCACGGATGGATTGATTCACTTCTGTATTATTCAAGGTATTGATCAACGGTTTATCATATTCATCCACCAAAACAACTACTTTACGTCCTATTTTTTCATACATGTAACGAATAATTAGTTCCAATCGGGTTGCGGGATCATTATCATTGACTGTTATTCCCCATTGTTTTTCCAATGTATTTAAAATAGTATGAATACGTCTTAAAAGAGAATCGGTATTAGTGATGATACCTACATTCATATCTATATGAATAACAGGATATATTAGCCAATCTTTTTCTAACTCAGCAATTGCCAAACCGTCAAAGAGTTCCTTTTTGCCGAGAAAATATGCTTTGAGTGTGGAAAGAAAAAGACTTTTACCAAACCGGCGAGGACGACTGAGAAAATAATGTTTTCCGTTTGTGTTTAATTGGTGAACATAGAATGTTTTGTCCACATACAAATAACCGTTTGTGCGCAGATCTTCAAAATCTTGTAAGCCTATTGGTAATTTTCTGTTATTCGACATAGAAGGTTGTTTTTCTATTTTCGTTAAAGTTATTATCCTATTTTCGAATGGCTCAGAGAGTTTGGGAAAACACGTATTTATAGTGGTATTGTATCGTGGTAATTGATTAGGTACAATACCGACAACAAAGAGGTAATAATACAGAAAACTTATAGCACACTATGCCGTAAAATCAAATTAACACTCTAATTAACACTCTAACTAATTGGTATTATTTAAGCTATAATCGGATACCATCAATACTCTTTGACTAATGAAAGCGACAACGGTTTTGTTTTTGAGTTGGTGGTATAAAAAGTATAATCAGTATATTTGGGTAGAGTTTGAAGGAAAATTTTTGTTAAGTCGAAAAAATAATATTACATTGTTTAAAAATTACCCCCGAATGTAATATTTTGGTGTTTTTTATTTTAGTTGTCCATTTCTTAGTAACAAGATTTTTGATAAACAAGATTTTTGGAAGTTTCTACAAATAGTATTATTGGGTGTAATGTGTTTAGGCTGGACACTGCCTAAACAAGAGCAATATCAAACTTGTTGAAATATTATACAAGACAACAACTTACGGAGCCATGCCTAACCAGATTGCGATTACTTGGGAAAATGATCGTTTGCAATTCCTTTCTGCAGTTGTTCATAACAGTTCGGTAACTTTTGAACATGCCGAGCAATTGGTTTCCAAAGATCAGTTGAAGGAACTTATTCAGAAATATCGACTTACCAAATCGGAAGTGGTTGTTGTTTTGAGTCGGGCGGATGTTGAGGTTCGTCCGATGGTATTTCCTCCTGTTCCGGTTGATGAACTCCCTGATTTGGTCAAATTTCAGGCAACAAAGGAGTTTAACAATTATGATGCTGCTGCGCCGCTTGATTTTTTTATTACGAACAAACTGGAGCATGTTTCGCGAAGTACACTTTTTCCTACCATCCGAAATCAGTCAAAAAAAGGCAAAATCGAAGAAGCTCTTTCAAGCGGTTCTCCTAAACATTTGCTTGCTTCGACACTCCGTATTGGAACACTTCATAAGATTCAGGAATTTTGTGAGGAACTCAATTTAATTCTTCGGCGCGTGGTTCTTCGTCCCTGTGAAACCGCTTATCTTTGGCGGCATACACTTGGATTTGATCCGAATCGGGCAGTTTTAGTTGTTGAATTGGACACGCAGGAAACATCGCAAGCGGTACTTTTTCAAGGTGAACCGGTTTTCATGCGGTCACCCAAAATTAGTTGTCCTGATGATGTCAGTATGTCTGATTTTGCGGCACGGTTGATTGCGGAACTCAAACGAACTCGAATTGCGGTACGGAATGAAATTCAAGGAGTTACGGTTGATGAAGCGATTCTGTGCGGTGTTGGAACTCATTTTGAATCGTTGGCAAAACAAGTTTCCGACGGACTTGGTATTCCGGTCAAAACGTTTGATCCTTGGCAAGGAATTCGCTGCAGCGGGTCTCTTCAAAAAAATCCCTCTGAAAAACCGGAACGTTTTGCTTCCCTTATTGGAGCGATTTTGCAAAATGTCCGAAACGAATCAAGTAATATCGATTTCTGTAATACAAAAAAACGTCGAGAACCGGTTGGGCGTCGGCAGTTAATTACAAAAATACTTGCGGCAACATTATTGGTTCTGATTTTTTTGATTTGTTTTGGTTTTTACAGTCATACCGTGTTGACAAACGAAGTCAAAACTCTAACGGCAAAACTCAATACGTTTAAAAAAACCGCCGGAACTGTAACCGAACAACGGAATCAGTTGAACGCCATCGACACTTGGTTTGCCGACAATGTCGATTGGTTCGAACAACTTGATTGGCTTAGCCGGAAGATGCCGGAAGCGAAGGAAATGATTTTGACGGAATTAACATTTTCCGCCAACAATGGCGGTTCCATGAATTTACGGTCATTGCTCAAAGATTTTTCGGTTGTTTCGCCGATGGAGGAACAACTCCGTGATGAGAAACATGTTATCAAACCCGGTGAAAAAGGAACAAGCAGCGGGAATCCGCAATACGGTTTTCGTTACGATTTATCGGTTTTCCTTTCCAAAGAGTCCGCAGACGCATTCACAAAAGAAACTCAACCCGAAAACCTGACGCCCGAACCTGATAAATAATCCGCAAAAAAAAGAAACAATAACCATTCACGTAATATGAAAATGATATTTTTCCGTAATATACTCATTGCACTTTAAAATTCGGTATTGTCAAGAGTGATGAGCATAACAAAACAACCTCAATTTTTTATTGAAACTTTTTTCGTGTAATTATGAGATTTACCGAGAGAGTATTTTTTTGAACCACAGAATATGCAGAAAAACGGTAAAAATAATCTGCGAAAATCTGCGGACAATTATATTTTCTTTTCAAGGAACTTTGATATTTTTGTAATACAAGAAGAGAGTAATTGACCGATGAACCATTTATTTGATATTTCATCACCGCAAAAACGAGAACGTTTTTTGCTTATTGCGGCTGGGCTTGTGTTCCTGATTATTATAGTTCCGATTTTCTACCGGATTTTTATTACAGAAATTCTGAGTCTTCGCAAGACACGGAATCAATACAAAACCGAAATTGAAAAATACGAAAATGATAGTAAACACAAAACCGAAATTAAAAATCGATTAGATCATTTTATTGCTCGTTCACTTCCGTCGAAGGACGATTTTGCCAAATCATTGTATCAGAATTATTTGATGGATCTTGCCGGTGAGACGGGAATTCGCGAAAGCCGAATTGATCCGGGTTCTGTTGCTGTTGCGAAAACGCAAAACAAAACTCATTACAATAAATATACGTTCACGCTTCACGGCAAAGGAAGTTTGGATAAAATTGCGGAATTTTTACGGCGGTTTTACAAGGCGGATTATTTGCATCTTGTTCGCAAGGTTTCACCGCGTCCGATTAAAAATTCGCAAGAGATGGATGTTTCGATTACGATTGAGGCTCTTTCACTTCCGCAGGCACGCTCAAACCGAACACTTCCAACAATTGACGATCAACAATTGACGGTCACAGACAATGATAAAACAATGCTTAAACGGATTACGGAGCGTTCTTTATTTTCTGCTTTTGTACCTGTGCGGGCAGAACCGGAACGGCGCACGCGTGAAGAGATTCGACCTCCCAACCGTTTTGATCAATCGCCTTATTGTTACGTAATGGCAGTGGTCGAAGTAAACGGTAAATCACAAGTTTGGATTGATTTAAGAACAGAAGGTAAAAAATTCCGGCTTTATGAAGGTGAAATGTTTCAATTAGGTAATGTCCGGTGTTTTGTTAGGAAAATCGAATTTGACCGCGTCCAATTCGAAGCGTCGGGCGGTTTTTACACAATTAAAACAGGGAAATCTTTTGCGGAATATGAATAGTCAATAGATTAGTGTCCGCCAATATTTAGTCCGCAGATTATGAAGATTTTTAGCCCACAGATGACGCTGATTTTCGCTGATAATTTTTTGAGAACACGAAACCGACGAAATAACGAAACTGACGAAAGGAGAAAACAACAAAGATACGAAGATTATTTTCAATAAACTTTGTAATATATCAGTGGAATTATTATTTTTGATTCTTCACCCCGAAGGGGTGGAATTTTCATAACCGTAGGTCAAGCGAAGCGCGACCTACGGTAAATACCTCGCCTCAACATCGCCTGAAAGGCGAAACTAAACGAGCTGAATCGTACAAACAAGGATTGTTAAAATTCTGTCTTTCAGACAGAGGTTTGTTATCGACACGAGTCCGCAGGTCGATGACCTGCGGTTATGAAAATTACACCCCTTTCGGGGTGAAAATCGAAAAACAAAAATTCC
>JAITBS010000237.1 GCA_031283515.1 Planctomycetaceae bacterium | reverse complement strand
AAAACAACCTCAGTAGCACATTAACGATACATATACCAACCTCATTATTCTCCTTGTTAATTTGTTAATAATGTAATAATGTAATGAGGTTGGTGTTTATATGATCTCTTTTGCTACTGAGGTTGTTTTGTTAAGAAAAAAATTAGGTGAAAATGAGATTGGTTTTATTTGAGAATGGATCGTGGAGAGTGTTTACATGCGGAGTAATAACGTTTTGGTAATAATCCGCTTGCGACACTATCCACTATCAACTATCAACTCTTCACTCCCCACTCTTCACTAAAATCGGAATTTTCGCTCAAGCGGTGAACCGGAGGCAATACGGTAAAGTATTTCGGTATTCAATGATTTTGGATCAATTGTTCCTGCCGGTATTGTAGGGCAATGGCTGTTGCATGGACAAATATTCACACAAAGATCACAACCAAAAAAATGTTGACCAAATTTTTCCCGAATGTCCATTGGAATTTCGCCGCGATGTTCAATTGTCCAGTAATTCAGGCAACGCCGAGCATCAAGAATAAACGGCTCCACCAATGCACCAGTCGGACATGTTTTCAGGCAACATCGGCAATTGTTACAGGATATTGTTGCCGCCGCTACAGAATCAGTAGAATTAAAATCCGTAATAACAGAATTTGTCGGGATGAAATCAGTGTGATTGGTGTTCGCATCTTGTTCCGGTTGTAAATAGGCAGTTGAAAGAAATGCTGCCAGAAAAATTTTGGAACCGTATTTCGGATTGATCAACAAAGTATTGTAACCGATTCGACCAAGACCAGCTTCAACAGCAAAGTGTTTTTCGAGAATCGGCGCCGTGTCCACCACACCACGACATTGACTGTTCGGAAAAAGTTGATGGTATTTGACCGCAAGTTTCCGAAGCCGTTGCCGAATCCAATCGTGATAATCAACTCCCCGTGCGTATTCCGCAACACCTTTAAGTTGTTGAACAGGATGTTCTTCACTGCCAAGAACTGTTGCAAACGAAACTCCAAGCATCAGAATAGAACGGACTCCAAATAATACAGAATCAGGATGTTTTCGAGCAAACCGTTTGTCCGAAAGATATGTCATTCCGGCATGTTGTCCCGCATCAAGCCAATGTTCAAAAGCTTCAAACGTTTTCGGTTGTTCCGCCAGCGCAACACCACAGAGTTCAAAACCAAGTTCCAATGCCGTTGATTTTAATTCGTCAGTCGCATTCATGATTCGAAGACCGAACAATTCCGGCTGTTTCAAGCAATGTCAATGTCGATTCCAAAGGATGCTCCGTAAAACGAACAATCGGCTCCACCGGAAATGCCAACAACGAATTCTCAAATGAATTCTCAAATGAACTCTCAAACGAACTCTTCGCCGGACGCTCAATCAAAGGAACTAATTCCGTTAATGGCGACGCCGTAATAAATAATTCGTCAAAAATATCGCCAAGATCAATTTTTTGATTTTCCGTCAATCCTATGTTCGTATTTTCTGTGTCAATTATTTTCTCTTCCGAAAAATTAAGAAACATCCAAACCGTCAGGAATGCCAAAAATATCACCGCGACACTCATCCCAATCCGATTTTTTAACAGATAATTCTGCCAATGATTTTTAAGGTAATGTTGTTTCGGATTGGTTTGGTTCTTCGGGCGGCGTCGCTGCTGATTGGGTGAAACAACAACATCATGATTGGAGAACGCAATGTTTTCAATATTATCAATGTTTTCAATATTATCAATATTATCAATGTTTTCAATGTTATCAATGTTTTCAATATTATCGTTATTCCATTTGGTATTGGGAAATCGGAGTTCGAGTTCGAGTTTGAGCATGTCCGTATAGTATTTCCACAATTTTGGATTTTGCCGGACATACCACGCCGTCCAACCGTCAAGAGGTTGAGCATGATCAAGAGCATGGTCGATCCGGTTCATAAAATATTGTTCAATAAAGTTCATCGGAGTAACGATAGGAATGGTTGAAGTTTTTTTCGGGCGCGGTGAAGTTGTACTCGCACGGCACCTTCATTCTTTCCGGTTTTTTCGGCAATCTGCGACAACGGCAAATCTTCACGATAACGAAGTATAAGTAGGGTCAATTCTTCCGGTAAAAGATTTTGCTCGGCGATATTCCAAAGGTTTTGTTTTTCTTCCTCGATTTCAAGGTGATTTTCCTGCTGAAGTGCCGGTTCGCCAAGCCCTTCCAGCGACGCTGTTTTCCTGCTGCGATTTTCCGCAACCGCCATGCGAAACGCAATCCGATGAAGCCAACCCGCCAGTTTTTCACCGGATTGAAGCTGCCCAATCATCTCGAATGCCCTTATCAATGTCCGTTGCGTTAATTCTTCCGCCAGTTCCGAATTGAAAGTAAACCGCAACAGAAAACGGTAAAGTGTTTCCCGATATCGATGGTCGATCACATCAAACGCCTTTGTTTCGCCCAACCGAACACGATGAACCAATTCGGAATCGGCACAACTGTGGAAGGGAGATAATGCGTCTCCCTTCGCTTTGGTTTTCAATTGATTCATTAGCGGTTTTTAATTTTCTCGGTTGCCTGTTGAAGCCCTTGGGCGATTAGTTTCCAAAGTTCAGGATTGTCCAATTTCACCGTGACGGAAACATCGGTTCCGGCAGTTTGGGTTTGAACCGCTTGCAATAATCCGCGTTCCAGCGAATTTTCTTTAACACTCAATTGAGCAAACGCTAATAATCCCGCCAATAAATCACGAACAGCATGAGCATCTTCTTCAGTTTGCATTGCGGCAATTATTTCAAGTTGCGAGACGCCGCTCACATCATGAAGTGTTGCATTAATTTTTCTGATTTTACTAAAAAATTCTGTTCCTTTCGAGTCAAGTTTTGTGTGTTTTAGTTGTCGGTCTAGGAAAAGAAAACAGGTTTCTTCGAGAATCAGTTCTTTTTGAGGCTGAGTTGTGTCCATTCCGGCATAGCGGCCACTTTTGAACGCTTGACAATACGGAATAATCTGGTCATCATCCGAAAAAAGAACCGCATAACGTCCGGTATTCAGTTTTATTCCGGCGCAACAAAATTCAATGTCACGGTCATGAAATTCAAAATCAAATTTGAGAACAAAATCACCCGCCGGTTCATCCGGTTCATTGCGAAGGAATTGATAATCTGTATTTTCCCGAAAATATTTCAAAAATGAAAGATAAGAACGCGGATTCACATCAATAATGAATGCCAACAAACCATCAAATTCCAAATCTAAATCTTTTTTTCGTCCTTGTAATAAATCGGTAATATTTTGCAGGTTTTCGTCAATTTTATCATCATCATCTGCCTGAAGTTTGAAAACAATTGCTTCGAGATGTTGAAAAACAGTTTCGATACTGGTTTTGGTGGAGATACCGGATTCGAGAAATTTCCTAAGATCGTTGACAACTAGTTCCGGCAATCTTTTTTGGAGATTTTTGCGAGATAATTCTTGGTCAATTGCTTTGTCGCAGGTTTGGGTGAACACTTCGAAAAACGGTTCCCATTCCGGCAGTGCCGTCAACCGTTTGACAAAATCCGAACTCGTAAACGCTTTGAAATTATCTTGATACGAAATGATCACACGACCATCATCGGCGACCGCAAAAGTTGGGACAAAATAAACAGTCAGCAAAACTGTCAACGCCCAAACAGAAACAAACAATCGTTTTGTCATAAATAACTCCTGTTTTTATAAAATTGTATTGAGCAAGGTTGTACTTAGATCGGTAAACTCTACACGATCACCTTAACGGTATATTGATGTTTACCGTTTGACGGATGTTACAAACCGCTCAAAAAAATAATCTCCAAAAATCCGCTGACAAAATATCTGCATAAACCTGCATAATCTACAGACTAAAAATCTGCGTAATCTGTGGACTTATATTGGGGCATTTCTAAAAATTCATTTTTTCGGAACAGATTGTTAAATTTTGATTTTTTGTTATAATGTTATGATAAAGTATCTTGTGTATTTTTTTTGCCACGTCGTGGAATTTTGACAAGACAGGTGAAAAATACGGAAATTTCGGCTTAAAATTTTTGGAAAATGCAGTTACAATCAAAAATTATTTTAAATATTTAAGAGTTAAATTATTTCAAAGATGATAATACAAAAAAGTGGATTGAGAATTCATGGGAATCGTGGACACATTGAAGTATGTCTCTGTTTTATTCGATTTGCCAAGTGGATACGTCAGGAAAAACAATTTCCTATACGGCTAAATGTTTATTTATCGTCGTGTCGTTTTTTGACGGCACAAGATGGTGATCAATGTGTGGGGTTAATAAGAATTCCAGGGAATTCTCAATATTCACCTTATATTCGTCTTGCAACAGGTGATTATGAACAATTGAAATTAGAATTGGGACGTGATAATGCGCTTGCAAGCAATTTGATTGCCTTTTGCCATGAATTAATTCACTACTGGCAATGGATAGACACGGATCGTATGTGGGAAAATGGAGTTTATCGTAAAGCCCGATATATTGTAGATCAATACGCTCAAACAACAGAACATCCTTAATGAATTTTAGAAAACGTTATCAAAAATAAAGCTAATTATCGTTTCTGTAATATTCAAAAAACAACAAAATTGTCTAAAAATTGTGTCTTGTGCGGCTGGTTGTGGATTGGGAACAGCAACATTCACAGTACCTTTTTTGCTAATAACTTTTCCAGTTTGTTTTGGTATATGTACGGGTGCTACAAGTTATTACCTCTATTTTATTTTTTTGAGAATACGAACGATACGAAAAAATAAAACAAAACAAACCCAAAGAGCTTGAACCCAAATTTTTGTTTGTTTTGTTCTTTGATTTGTTGTGTATTCTCAAAAAAGACTCTGCGAAAATCTGCGTAATCTGTGGACTAAGTGTCTATTTACTATTTCTATTAGGTCAAGGTCTTGTTTTTGGACTGGTCTTTGGTATGATTTATCTTTCTGAATATATTGCTCTGCGTAGGAGTAAATTAGTAAACTAAACAAGATAAGTCGGATCAATAGGTTTTGTTGGCATTCAGCATAATATGTGAGACCTATCGGAAACGACCATAATCACTACATAATACCTCAAACCGACATCCTGATTAAAGACTGAAGTATGTCCAATTCAAATACTATTCGAGATATTTTGGAACAAATTCATTTCCTTCAAATACAACTAAACGATCTAAACGAAAGTTTACGCCGTGCACCATTGGTTTTGAAAGCACAGGAAGTGAATATTCAAAAACAATTGGCAAATCTTAATCTGATCAACGAAACTTACCAAAAACTCGGAGCAGATGCAAAACGAAAAGAATTGGAAGTTGTCGCCAATGATCAGGCTCTTGACAAACGGAGAACACAACTTCAAGAAGCAAAATCCAATAAAGAATTTCAAGCTCTCCAGTTACAAATCAAAGCCGATGAAGCAGCTCGAAGTGTTTTAATGGATGAGGCTTTGGAAGTAATCGAAAAAGCAGATCAATATGCACTTAATGTTCCGGTTGCCGAAACCGAATTGAAAAAAGCACGAGAACTTCACGAAACAACAAAGAAAAAATTTCTCGAAGAAAAACCGGAAATTGAAGCAAAAATTATTCTATTTAAACAACTTCTTGAAGCAGAAGAAGTTAAATTGCCGCGTGATTTCAGTGAAATTTATAACCGGTTGGTTCGTAGTGTCGGCGGCAATGAAGCGTTAGCGATTGTCGAGAACCAGAAGTATTGCGGAGGATGCAATCACCAAATCCCCATAAATTCATTGGCACAAATTCTTCAGAAAAAACCAATTACATGTAGTTCGTGTGCAAGATTACTTTATCTTCCCCAAGATTTTGTGTTCGACAAAGGTTAGTCGTTGGTAACCGTCTATTTTATTAACTAACTGCGTGAATACTGAGCCCAAATAGTTCACAGATTTTCGCAGATTCTTTTTTCTTTTAAAAAGTTTATTGAAATTGAATCAAATTCCTGCTGGTTTTAGTCTGTTCTTGTCTTTTCTGTTTCGTAATTCTCAAAAAAATACTCTCTAAATATTTGTGAAAATCTGCGGACTTTGTTGATAAAAAGAGGCAGTTAAACGGGAACGGGAATGGATTCGACAAGACGTTCGATAATTGCTTCGATGGTTTGGCGTTGGTTTCCGTGTACGTAAGATTTTGGCATCACCCGATGGGAAAACACGGCAACCGCTAATGATTTTACATCATCGGGGATGACGAAATTTCGTCCTTCAATTAAGGCGTGAGCCTGTACTGCTCTGCTGAGGGCGATGGCTCCGCGAGTGCTGACACCGACAAGTAATTCATCGCTTTTACGAGTTGCGTCCACAATGTCTAAAATATAACGGTTGATCGCTTCATCGACCCGAACCGCACAAACAGCCTCTTGAATTTCAACAACCTGTTGACTGGAAAGAACCGGTGTTAAGGAGTCGATAGGTCGTGCCGCCTGATGCGTTTGTAACACATTCAACTCGTTTTCCCGATCCGGATAACCTACAGAGATTCGCAACAAAAACCGGTCGAGTTGGCTTTCCGGCAAGGGATAAGTCCCTTCAAATTCCATCGGATTTTCTGTTGCGATAACCATAAACGGTTTCGGCAACGGATAAGTCGTACCGTCAACCGAAACTTGATGTTCGTTCATTGCTTCGAGCATGGCACTTTGTGTTCGTGGGGTTGTCCGGTTGATTTCGTCGGCTAAAAGAATATTCGCAAAAATAGTACCACGCGAAAAAGAAAATTTACGGAGTTCGGCATCGTAAATACTGCTTCCCACAATATCCGCCGGCAAAAGATCGGGCGTAAACTGCAAACGCCGAAAATCACCGGAAATACTTTTAGCAATTGCCTGAGCGATCAATGTTTTACCAACACCGGGAACATCTTCCAATAAAACATGCTCCGCCGCAAACAACGCGACAAGACAACGGCGAATAACATTCCGTTTCCCAAAAACCGCTAAGGAAATATTTTTTTCAAGGCTGTCAATGAGTTCAGTGTATTCCATTGTTTTAAGTTTTAGATGCTAAAATTATTTAAAATTGTGTGGTGTCAACAGACATGAGATTGAAAACAAGGATCAGAATTACCGACCAATCCATTCAAAGACCCGTTAAGAATAACAGATTACGAAAAATTGGCAAGACCAAGCCAAATATCAAAATGATTTAAACTTTGTAACTATTCAGCGGCAGGCAATCTCTCTCTGTAAAGATTATCGTAATCTATGGTTATTTGTACTTTATCTTGTCATCAAATTTGTTTTTTTAATATTGCAGTGAAATTTTTATTTTTCAAAATGCTCTTGACAATTTTCCGGCAATTCTTACAATAAGACGATTATGAATTTAGCTGACTGGTTTTTTTCCGGTCAGATTTGTATTCTGAATTTGTTTCGGTTTGATTGCTTCCATGAAAGGTCATTTCTATAAAATAACGCAAAATAGGATTCTCCGATGGATTACATCGGTTGCGGTTTTGTTTTACGTTCTTATTCCTTCGATTGGAACTTGTCATTGTTCCTGTTGCAACCATACCAATCAAACGTCCGCTCAAGTCTCCAACAATATCGAAATCTCTCATATTTCTGAAACGCCAAAATCAGAAACAACAGCAACTTGTTGTTGTTCGGAAAATAAACCTATAAATGAATCAACAACAGTTTCGTTGTCCAATGAATTGCCGTTAAAAAATTGTTGCCAATCAAAGGAAAAAACACGGGAACCGGATTCTTGCCCATGTTTGAAGGCGGTTGATGTTTCACCTTTTATGTTGGAAGCAGCTGTTTCAATTTCGCCATTGATGGAAGAGTTAAAAAGTCTTTCACCGTATTTGTTTATTTTTCCGGTTCAACCTGATTCCTCTTTTGTGTTACTCGGTAAACTGCTGGGCGATTCGATATTCTGTCTATCGGTGCGCCTGCATCTTTTGTTGAACGTCATGCGGAATTGATATTTGACGTTTATTATCTGTGTAGTATTTCCTGTACCGAATTATTTTGTACTGAGTTGAATCCGAATATTTTATTTAACGCCGCACTTGCTCGGACGTATTTTTCTGTACGTTTATATCTTGTACGGTTAAGGAGTTTATTATGTCCCAAAAACCGGCATCTACTTTTTTTGTTTTTACGTTACTGATTGTGTTCACATTTCTTGGCGGCGGAGCCGGTTGGTTTATTGCGCAACACCAACGCGCCGTAACAACCGCAACCGCTTCAGGTTCTGCTGAACGCAAAATCCTTTTTTATCAATCGCCGATGCATCCGTGGATCACGTCCGACAAACCCGGTAAATGTACGATTTGTGGTATGTCACTTGCGCCGGTTTATGAAGGCGATGAGACGACTTTGGCAGTTCAGGGCGGTTCTGATTTTATTAAACTGGCGGAGAGTACCGCTTCGGTTATCGGAGTTGCTTCAACACCGGTACGCACGGCACCGTTACATCGTACACTTCGAGTTGCCGGAGTTATCAGCGATGACGAAACTCGGCATCGTATTCTTTCGGCACGTGTTCCGGGTCGAATTGAAGAACTTCATGTCAATCAGGTTGGTGTTGAAGTGATCAACAATCAACCGCTGGCGGTAGTGTACAGTCCCGACGTTTTAACCGCGCAACGATTATATCTTGAAAACCGGCGGCTTGGAGTTAGTGGTGCGGTTTCCGCTTCGGAAATTGCTTCCAGCCGCGAAAAACTGCTCTCATTCGGTCTGGTCGATGAAGATATTCAAAAACTGGAACAAAACGAAACTCCCGAAGCAACTCTTGTTATTCGTGCGCCGTTTGACGGAACGGTTGTTTCACGCAAAGCGTACGAAGGTCAATATGTTGACGTGAACGATGAACTTTTCGAGATTGGTGATTTTTCATCGCTTTGGTTTATTTTTGACGCTTATGAGCGAGACTTACCGTTACTTAAAATCGGACAAAATGTTGATGTTACGTTAACATCGCTTCCGGGAGAAACGGTGACAGCACCTATTGCGTTTATTGATCCCAACCTGAATGAATCCACACGAACTGCAAGGGTTCGTGTTGTTCTTCCTAATTCGTTGCGCCGCATTTTGCACCGCCAAACGGCAAACGGAACTGTTCATATCGAGTCTGCGCCCACCTTGCTTATTCCGCGAAGTGCGTTGCTTTATACTCGTGAACACCCAGCTGCTTATGTTGATCTTGGCGGCGGAATGTATCAGTTTCGACAATTGACGCTTGGTCATATTGGTGATACGGAAGCGGAAATTCTTGACGGTATCAACGAAGGTGAAAAAATTGTTACACAAGCCGCATTGTTGATCGACAGTCAAAGTCAACTCGCTCATATTGCTACTGCGTCCGGTACGTCAATGGAAATGGATCAAACGGAATCGCCGGCAGCTTCGGCTGTAACATTAACAACACCAACAACACTTCCGCCGGAACTTGTGGAAACTGTTTTGAAAATAACAGAGTCACTTGCTTCTGATCGTCTTGACGATTACCAAAAACATTTACCGGCGGTGTTGGAGGCGGTTCATCAAACAAAGGAACCGGTTCATGGTATTTTGATGCCGTTTGCGGAGAAACTTATTTCCGGTACAGATTTGAAGGAAGCCCGCCGTCCGTTTGAAATTTTCAGCAATGCTGTTGCGGATATTGTAAGAACGCAGCCGAAATCGGAACGTCAGGCAAAAATTTTCCAATGTCCCATGTCACCGGTACTTGGTACGGCGCGTTGGATTCAAAAAGACAACGCCGAAACACGGAATCCCTTTTTCGGTTCGGAAATGTTGAATTGCGGCGTTGAATTACATTAAACTGTCATTGTTAATATCAGTTCACCTAATTTTTTTGTAACTATTCACGGTTCAAAAAAAGTAATATATCAGTGGAATTATTTATTATTTTTTGTTCTTCACCCCGAAGAGGTGGAATTTTCATAACCGCAGGTCAAGCGAAGCGCAACCTACGGTCAACACCTCGCCTCAACCTCGCCTGAAAGGCGAAACTAAACGATTCAGATCGTACAACCAACGATGATTAAAATTCTGTCTTTCAGACAGAGGAATGTTATGGTGTCCATCCGCAGACCGATGACCTGCGGTTATGAAAATCGCACCCTTTCGGGGTGAAAATCGAAAAACAAAAATTCCACTGAAATATTACAAAAAAATTACTACTTTATCGTACTTAATGTTGTTCCATTTTTTTTAACAAGATTTCTTTAACAAGGAGAACCTATTATGAAAAAGAATTTTTTGTTTGTTTCAGTTGCGTTAATTTTTTTAACCTTTTCCGCAACATCAATTCTTTCTGCTGACGAATTTTCCGAAGCGGACACGAATAAGGATGGAGTTGTGAGTAAGGAAGAGTTTCGCGAGTACCTTTCCGTCGGAACCTTAACACTTCCGCCGGCACTGGTGCAAAGTCTTTCCGATGCCGCAACTGCATTGGCGAAAGACGATCTTGCGGGTTACCAAAAACATTTGCCGGCAATACTCGAATCGGTAAAACAAACGACCGGCGCAGTTCGCGCTACGTTATTACCGTTATCGGAACGGCTTGTTCCCGGCAAGGACTTGAAAACGGCAAGGAAACCGTTTGAGCCGTTCAGTAACGCTGCGGCAAATTTTGTACTTGCCCAACCGGTGTCAAAACGTCAGGCAAAAGTATTTCAATGTCCCATGTCGCCTATTCTTGGCGTTGGGCGTTGGATACAAAAAGATAATCCGAAGTTACAAAATCCATTTTTCGGTTCACAAATGCTGACTTGCGGCAGTGAATTGAAGTAAACGAAATAAAATTTCGGATAATATAGTTAGCAGAGAATTTGCAACGTTTTTTTCTGTTGGATTTTTCTGCTAACCGTATTTCCCATTTTTTATTTTATTTTCTGTTCCATTTTTTATTTTCAACTCCACAACCTTTTACTCATCGGATTGATAGATTTATGATAAACACATTAATTCATTGGTCGCTTCACAATCGTTTTTTGGTCATTGCCTTATTTCTTGGGATTTGTGGTTGGGGAGTTCAGGCTTTACGGACAACTCCAATTGATGCCATTCCTGATCTTTCCGAAAATCAGGTGATTGTTTATGCTGATTGGCCCGGGCGTTCACCGCAGGAGGTGGAAGACCAGATTACGTATCCGCTTTCTGTTTCATTACAAGGTCTTGCCGGAGTGAAAACGGTTCGCGCAACATCAATGTTTGGTTTTTCGTTTCTGACGGTTATCTTTGAAGATAAAATCGAAACGTATTTTGCCAGAACACGAGTTCTTGAACGTTTAAACTCACTTGGTGCGCTTTTGCCGGAAGGAGTTACAGCGCGTCTTGGTCCTGATGCGACCGGACTTGGCTGGGTGTATCAATATTATTTGAAAGCGGATGCTGATGCGCAACAAGACCTTGGTTCACTCCGTACGCTTCAGGATACTTATATTCGTTACCAACTTGCGGCAGTTCCGGGAGTTGCGGAAATTGGCAGTATTGGCGGTTTTGTCCGTCAATATCAGGTGGAAGTCTCATCGCTTCAACTCAAGCAATATAATCTTTCACTTGGTCAGGTCATGGATGCGCTTGTTACAAGTAATCTCAATGTCGGAGGTAAAACTCTTGAAGAAAACGGTTCGGAATTTGTTGTTCGCGGAATTGGTCTTATAAATGATGTTACTGATATTGAATCCATACCGATTCTGGCTCGTGAAGGAGTTCCGCTTTATCTGCGTGAGGTGGCTCATGTTCAAATCGGCGGTGATTACCGGCGCGGCACTCTTGATATTAACGGACAAGAAGTAGTCGGCGGAATTGTGGTGATGCGTTACGGAGAAAATGCTCACAAAGTGATTCAAGATGTGAAGGAACGTATCAACTCCATTCAATCCGGTTTGCCGGAAGGTGTAACAATAGAACCGTTTTATGACCGAAGTGATTTGATTAACCGCGCCATTGATACACTTAAAAATGCCCTTTGGGAAGAAATTATTCTCGTTACGCTGGCGCATATTTTGTTTCTTTTTCATTTCCGGTCAATTCTTATCGTAACAATTCCATTGCCCAGTGCTATTCTTATTTCGTTTATTTTAATGAATCAATTTGGTATTTCGTCACATATAATGTCCTTAACCGGTATTGCAATTTCGATTGGTGTTTTGGTGGATGCCGGAATTGTGATGACGGAAAATGTGATTCGGTATTGTGAACGTGCATTGGAAGAAAAGAAAGTAACCAATCATTCGGCTTATTTGACTGCTGCTGAAATTTTCCAACTGACATTGCAGGCAAGTATTCAGGTTGGACGCCCGATGTTTTTTTCAATGACAATTATTATTCTCGCTTTTGTACCGGTGTTTTTACTTACCGGACAGGAAGGCAAACTCTTTCATCCGCTTGCTTACACGAAAACATTTGCATTGATTGGAGCGGTGCTGCTTGCGGTTACTGCCGTACCTGTTTTTTGTACAATATTGGTTCGAGGTCCTTTCCGTGCGGAAGATCAGAATATCCTAATGAATTTTTTGTTGCGAATTTATGATCCTGTTCTTGACTGGTCGCTTCGTCATACTAAAACAGTCCTCTCAGGAGCGTTGACATTACTTATTGTTGCGCTGATTCTTGCTTTTGGTTTGCCGCAGCGAGTTAATAATGTACTTATTTCGCTTTCTGCTCCTTATTTTCCATTTCCGTTGTTTCAAGGTTTTGGTTCGGAATTTATGCCGACATTGGAGGAGGGCAGTTTGCTTTTCATGCCGGTTTTATTGCCGGCAACTTCGCTAACGGAAGTGAAACGAATTATGGCGTGGCAGGACAAAGTCATGAGTGAATACCCTGAAGTTGTAACAGCAGCCGGAAAACTTGGACGTTCCGACACGGCAACCGATCCGGCTCCGGTTGAAATGATCGAAACAACTATCACACTCAAACCGCCGTCTCAATGGCGAGCCGGAATTACGAAACAAAAAATTATTGCCGATTTAAGTGAACTTCTGACTCAAGTACCGGGTTACACGCCGGGATTTTTGCAACCGATTGAAAACCGGACTCTGATGACCAGTACAGGTATTCGCGCACAGGTGGGAGTCAAGATTTTCGGTAACGATTTGCCTTCCTTACAAAAAAAAGCGTTTGAAGTGGAACGGGTTATCAACAGTATTTCCGGTGCCGCTGGAGTTGCTCCTTCGCGAGATCAGGGAAAACCTTATCTTGAGATTACCGTTAATCGTAACGCAATGGGACGTTACGGACTTCATGCCGCTGATATTTTACAATATGTGGAAACAGGTTTGGGCGGGACAAATGTTACAACAACAATTAAAGGTCGGGAACGGTGGTCAATTCAGGTACGTCTTGACCGTACAGATCGGGATGATATTGAAAAACTTGGTGAACTGCTGATTCCAACACCAAGCGGTTTGATGGTTCCGTTGATACAAGTTACGGAAATCAAACGGGTGATCGGTCCCAATGAAATATCAAGCGAAAACGGCAGGCTTCGTGTTTATGTTCAGGCGAATGTGATGGATCGTGATTTGGGCGGTTTTGTGAAGGAAATCAAATCGCGTATCGACAAGGAGATTCATCTTGAATCCGGTCAGACGATTGAATACAGCGGTCAGTACGAAAATCAACTTCATGCTCGCCGGACATTGATGGTGGTTTTTCCAACGGTAATTCTTGTAATTTTCCTTTTGCTGGTGATGACGTTCAGATCGGCGGGTGAAGCGGCTCATGTTTTATTGGCGGTACCGTTTGCGTTGACGGGTGGAGTGATTTTGCAAGCGGTTATGGGATTCAATTTTAGTGTTGCTGTTTGGGTGGGGTATATTGCTCTTTTTGGTACAGCGATTCAAACCGGTATTATCATGGTGGTTTATCTGGAGGAATCTGTACAAAAAGCTCGTGAAACAAAGGGAAGTTTACTGACTTACAAAGAATTTATTAATGCTGTTAAAACTGGAGCAAGGTTACGATTACGTCCTAAAGTGATGACGGTGGCGACAACAATTGCGTCTTTGTTACCGATTTTTTGGAGTACACGTACTGGAGTTGAGATTATGCAGCCGCTGGCAACTCCGGTAGTTGGCGGCATGATTTCCAGTTTGTTACACATTTTGATCGTAACACCGGTTCTGTTTGTACTGCTCCACCGCAAGGAATTTTCCACTAGAGAATCCGTCACAGAAAATCATTGAATACTTCTACAGTCATTCAATGGATGTTTAGTTTGGGTTTTCGAGTTTAATATCAATTCTGTTTGATTTGTGCCGTCAACGTTCATAATATAAAGATGGAAGTCATCATCGACATCATTTTTGCGCATCGAAAATGAAATTTTCGCACCATCAAAGGGCAAACACGGATCCCGTAACACACCAGTCGGGCAATCGAACAACACTTCGGTTGTTACGTTGCCGTCGCCGGAGATTGTCATCAGGCAGAGTTCACTTCCCATCTGATAATCGGGTCCGCATTCACGAAAGTCGGCATCGGTGATGTGCGTTGTCGCCATAAACTGGGCTTGGCAATCGCCGAAAACATGATGTTTTTTGTACAGATATTGTCGCGGGAACATGTTGAACACGGACAATCTCGCTTGACGGCGTTGTTCACAAAGTTGAAAATAAAACTCTTTCAAGCCCAACAAATTTTTTTCTATTCCTAAG
>JAITBS010000014.1 GCA_031283515.1 Planctomycetaceae bacterium | reverse complement strand
AGAAGTGTCCTTTCGCAAAAAGTTTTTTTGTTAAAAATGACTTTTATTTCTAACGTTTTCACCTATAATACGGTTTGGTTATGTCATAATTATCAGTTACTGATACCATTTGTCTGACTCCACTGAACACATTAACAATGTTCCAAAGTGAACTTTTTAATCTTTTTTTGTATCAATATATATCATAACTTATTTGTAATCAATAGTTTAACATCATTCCCCGCACCTGGTGAACAACGCCTTTTTGCGGAGTGAACCCGGTAGTGAACAACGCTTATATGTTTCCGCAAGTCTTTTTATAGAAAAGACTTCGAAAGAACTTGTAACAGGTAGGCGACCTTTCGCCGAAAGGTTTTAAATAATACAATACATAAACCCACGACCGCAACGATTGTTTTTTCATTTCCGTCCGGCAACAGGGGCAAGTCGGCTATCGCCAACTCTTTTTTCCGTTACAAAATGGTTATCGAAATGTTATCTAAATTTTGTCCAAGTATGTCCAAAATTGTCCATTTTTGTCCAATTTCGTCTAATTTTACCTTTTTTATAAACATTGTCAATAAACAAAAAAAGCCTTGAAAATCAAGTATTTTCAAGACTTTTCTTAATCGGGGCGACAGGATTTGAACCTGCGACTTCCTGCTCCCAAAGCAGGCGCGCTAGCCAGGCTGCGCCACGCCCCGTGTTTTGATGATTTATTCGAGTGATTTAGTTTACACCAATTCGGATATTAGACAATCCCCTCAACGAATTCCTTGCCAATAAGAAGAATTAGCACCAATTGTTGTTCCTGATTTGTTCGGTGCGGTTGCTGATGTATTTGACTGACCGTTTACCAATGAAGATGTTGACCCGCCGTTTGGCGACGAACTCGGTAAAACAGGTATTGTAACACTGTTATTGGTAACACATTCAATAAACAACAAAACATTGGCGCGACTTGATGCCGTCATATTTTTTGCCAAACCAGAAAAAAAGTTTTGTGGTTCTGTCTGTTCCGAACAGTTTGGCAGTGGAATTGTGCCTAAGTCCAAAAGTAATATCTTATTTTTGGGCCAACGAATCATTTCATCCAACTTAAAACAAGCACCTTGAGGTGCTTCAATTTGAATTCGTTGACGCGGATTGGTTGCTGTTGGTGCGTCGATCATTAGGGGAATCATCTTTTCGATTTGGATAATATCGAGCTTGATGGTTGCCGCAATATCCAAACCGTCCAGAAAAGAAAGCGGTACAAAGGAAATACTAAAACCTTCATCAATTGTGACTCGGTCTTCCGCATAACCGTTGAGTGTTGAGGAATTGACCTGCACATCCCGAAGATAAGTTCGCTGCTTTTTCGAAATAACATTATGGGCAATTCCGTTTGGTATCAGGAATTGCGGCGGAGCAATCTCCTTAAAATCGATTCGGTGAGCCAACTCCTGAAGCAATGCCTGAGCACCTTCGCGTTCCAAAATCCAACCCTGAATACCCGGACTGGCAATCCACATCGGACGTAAATACTGATGTCCTTTGACAATCCAATCAGGACGTGATAACGAAATCATCCGAATCGTACAGGATTCATTGAAAAATTGAGGATTTACAAAACGATCCACAATATCAGCAACAACTAATTGAACTTCTTTTGTATGATAAACATAAAGTTTTTCAGAATCAGCTGTTAAAATTCCAAATGGTGACGAATGCCATGTTTTGATACCTGTCTGGCGCAAAATCCAATCGACAATTGTATGTTCTGGTTGAGTAGTTGCCGGAAAATTACGTCCTTTTGTGTAGGGTGTAATATCGTATTCACGCCAGATTTGGTCGTGTGATTTAGGTATTTTTTCCAGATCCGTTGTAATTTTGGCAATTCGATCACCAAGTACGCTGTCTCGTGAACGAACTCGTTGTCCTAATCGTGAGGTTGTATCGGTTGTTGTTTGATCTGTGGTTGTGGGGGCAGCGGCTAACGGTTGCAACGGTTTCGACGCCGCCATATCAGGCGGTGTAAACGCTGCTGCTCCCGATGATTGTGTTTGCTGCGCCTCGACTGAATATTGAAAAAAATAGGATAAACCAAAAACAAAAAACAAACCAATTATAAATCGATAACACATGAAAAAATAACTCCATAGAAATTTTGAAATCATGCTCTCAGATAAAATAAGCAGCAGAGTATAGAAAATTTGCTGATTTATTGCAAGAGCAAATCGAACCGCAAAAACAAAAAAGAGCTGGCAAAACATCTGTTATTTTCCAGCTTTGGCAAGACTTCCATTAAAAAGATTGTTGTATCTATTCAGCAGGTTTGCGGCCTTTCTCCGAAAGGTCGCTAATCTCTTACAGGTTCGACGTAAGCTTTTTTATTATAAAGACTTATACAAACATATAAGCGTTTGTTCACTGCCGTGTTCACTCCTCAAAACGGTGTTGTTCACCAGATGCAGGAATTGATGTTAAACTGTTGATTACAAATAGGTTATGACACATCTCGACACAAAACATGATTAAAATGTTCATTTTAGAACATTGCTAATGTGTTCGGTGGAGTCAGACAAATGGTATCAGTAACTGATAATTATGACATAATCAAACCGTATTATAGGTGAAAACGTTAGAAATAAAAGTCATTTTTAACAAAAAAACTTTTTGCGAAAGGACACTTCTGTCTTGACTTTTCTCGATTTAGAAGTAGGTTGGTTGTATGAATAAAAAGTGATAGATGTTGATAGAACAGATTTGTGATCTTTGACAATTAGGTAATAAATACGAACTATAACAATAATCGGGCACCTCTAATAATAGTTAATATTGCATTAAATTTTTTTATCTTTATTTTTTTGCAATTTTTTTTGAATTTTGTGTTTAAATTTGTTTTTTTATTTTGAAGATTTTTTGTAATTTACCATTTTTTGTTGTTTATTGTTGTCCTTGGCGCGTATTATCCGTTGCATTTCTTTGCTGGAGCACGAGTTAAACTTACCAATCGACTCATATTGTAAACCAAATTCCTCATGCCTATCTGAAATTTCGCTCGAACAATCCCAATTGTCCTTAATATCTCATTACCCATTCGCATCTTTTGGGCACCA
>JAITBS010000122.1 GCA_031283515.1 Planctomycetaceae bacterium | reverse complement strand
AACGTTTTAAACAATACGGCGTAGCCGACTTGCCCCTGTTGACGGACGGAAATGAAAAAACAATCGTTGCGACCGTGGGTTTATTGTTTAAAACCTTTCGGCGAAAGGTCGCCTACCTGTTAATTGCCACCTGTTAATTGCCTACCTGTTAATTGCCTACCTTGTAATTGCCAACTGTAAACAAATTCAAAAATATTCCGCTGATAGATTACCCAAAATCTAACTTTTCAAATTGGAAAACTATCGGGAAAATTGAGATGTGAAAGGAGTAGCCCCACTCGAAGTGTTGGTGTAATTTTGGTAAAATACTACTTTTGAACAAAATTCCCGATATTTTATTTTTACCAATAGTTAAAATGGAACGTTATCAACACCTCAAACAAACCGATCCGGAAATTTATGACCTTATTCGGAAACAAATAAACTATGAATCAAGTACATTAAAAATGATTGCTTCTGAAAGTTTTGTTTCGTTTAGTGTTTTAGAAGCTTGCGGTTCGATTTTGACCAATAAATATGCGGAAGGTTATCCTGGAGCCCGATATTATGAAGGCAACGAGTTTGCTGACCAGATTGAAAATCTGGCAATTGACCGTGCCAAACAGCTTTTTGGTGCGGAACATGCCAATGTTCAACCTTACAGCGGTTCACCGGCAAACAATGTTGTTTATCGGGCATTACTGAAAACAGGCGACAAACTTATGGGAATGCCTGTTCCTAGCGGTGGTCATTTGACACACGGTTGGAAGGTTAATTTTTCCGGTATGGATTATGTTCAGATTCCCTACGGACCCCATCCTAAAACAGGTAAGTTCGATATGGATCAAATCCGCCAAACCGCCAAAAAAGAACGCCCTAAAATGATTTGGGTTGGAGCAACCGCTTATCCCCACAAAATTGAATACAAAGATTTTGCCGAAATTGCCAACGAAATTGATGCTTATCTTATTGCGGATATAGCCCATATTAATGCATTGATTATTGCCGGAGTTCATCCTGATCCGGTGCCGTATTGCGATGTTGTGAGCAGTACCAGCCATAAAATGCTTCGGGGACCGCGTGCGGGTTTTTTGCTCTCGAAAATTGAAGATCGGTTGCAATCAAAGTATTTTTCAGATCACCAACTCAATTTGGCACAACGAATTGATCGTGCGGTTTTTCCCGGATTGCAAGGCGGTCCGCATCTTCATATTATTGCCGGAATGGCAACGGCGTTTCAGGAAGCTCTAACACCGGAATTTAAGAATTACGGTGTTCAGATTGTGAAAAACGCGAAAAAATTAGCTGAGTCACTTCTTGCCAAAGGTTATTGTTTAGCTGGCGGCGGAACGGACACACATCTTTTGATTCTTGATTTCCGAAATGAAAATTTCACTGGAAAAGATGCGGCGAAGGCATTAGCGAGATCGGGCATTATTGCGAATTTCAATATGGTTCCCGACGATCCGCGAAGCCCATTTGTAACCAGCGGAGTACGGTTGGGGACACAATCACTGACCACGATGGGAATGAAAGAACCGGAAATGGAAAAAGTTGCCGATTGGATTCACCGTGTTTGCCAAAATATCACTCGAATTGACGAAGAATCGACCAAAATCCGTCAAGAAATCGCCGATTTCTGTTCCCAATTCCAAATTCCGGGAATTACAAAACCGTGTTAAAACCATGACTCTTGAAAACGTTTTGAATCCGCGTGCGAACTCCCCACTATTCACTATTCACTCATAACTATTCACTAAAACCGACCTCATTTTCACCTCATTTTCCGAACAAAACAACCTCATAAAGTAGTTGATAGTTGAGAGTGGAGAGTGGAGAGTGGATAGTTCGCAAGCGGATTATTACCAAAACGGTAGTACTCCGCATTGCGAACTCTCCACTATCAACTATCCACTATCAACTACTAACTATTCACTATTAACTACTAACTATTAACTATTCTTCGCCTGTCATTTTGGCAGAAAAAATGTCGGAATGGGAAAAAAATAAACGGCACTCAAATCAATCTGTCGCCAAATAACTGCGGAAGTTATACCAAAATAGAGAATTTCTTGATGATTCTTGTCAATGTAATAAAATTGGCGCAGCATTTGCATAAATTCTAAAAATTTTATCGTTGATTCTCCTTTTGGCAGGAGATTTTTTTAACGCTACAAACTTCGAGGTAATATATGTTGAAAAAAAAAGATTCTTGCGAATGTTCGTGTAAAGGAACGAAAATTCAACCACTCGGTGATCGTGTTGTGGTTCGTCGTGAAGCGGCGGAGGAAAAAACTAAAGGAGGTCTCTATCTCCCAGATACCGCTAAAGATAAACCCGCACGCGGAACCGTCATCAGTATTGGTGACGGAAAAATTCTGGATAACGGTAAACGTTCAACGTTTCAAATCAAAGAAGGGGATAAAGTTCTTTTCCTCTCTTATGCCGGTGAAGAATTCAAAATCGGTGACGACGAACTGCTCCTCATGCGCGAAAGTGATGTTCTCGCCGTCATCGGCTAAATAGAACATCGTTCAGTTTTAAAATAACAATGTTGAAATCAAAAACAAACTATTGGTTTTAATAAACTTCGTTTGGATGACAGTATTGTTAGAACAATCCATTACAAATTATTTATACTATTAACAGAATTAACCCAATAGATTTAGGAGAATAACATGGCTAAGATGATTGCATTCGATCAGGAAGCACGCGAAGCATTGCGGCGAGGTGTTTCAAAATTGGCAAAAGCAGTGAAAGTAACGCTCGGTCCCAAAGGCAGGAACGTTATTATTCAAAAAAGTTTCGGTTCACCCTTGGTTACCAAAGACGGTGTTACTGTTGCCAAAGAAATCGATCTTGAAGAAACTTATGAAAATATGGGTGCCAGAATGGTTCGCGAAGTCGCTGCTAAAACAAGCGATGTCGCCGGAGATGGAACCACCACCGCAACTATTATGGCTGAAGCCATTTTCAATGAAGGTATGAAAGCAGTTGTTGCCGGCGTTAATCCGCTTCAACTCAAAAATGGTATCGATAAAGCGGTTACCGATATTATCGCCAAACTCAAAGGTATGTCGGTCAACGTCAAAAATAGTAAAACCGAAATCGCCCAAGTCGGAACAATCGCCGCTAATAATGATAAAGAAATCGGTGATCTGTTGGCAGAAGCAATGGCAAAAGTCGGAAAAGATGGTGTTATCACTGTTGACGAAGGAAAAAGTCTTAAAACTGAAGTCGAATGGGTCGAAGGAATGCAGTTTGATCGCGGTTACCTTTCACCGTATTTCGTAACCGATCCCAACAAAATGGAATGTGTTCTCGAAAACGCTTACATTTTACTCAGTGAAAAGAAACTTTCGAACATCAAAGAAGCGATTCCAATTCTCGAAGCGGTTGTCAATACCGGTAAACCATTGTTGATTATTGCGGAAGATGTGGATGGTGAAGCATTGGCGACACTTGTGATTAACCGGTTGCGCGGCACGATGAAAATTGCAGCAATTAAGGCTCCGGGTTACGGAGATCGGCGTAAGGCAATGCTCGAAGATATCGGTATCCTCACCGGCGGCGAAGTCTTGTTCGAAAGTCTCGGGCGTAAACTAGAATCGCTCACACTCAATGATCTCGGAACCGCAAAACGAATTGTAATCGATAAAGATAACACAACAATTATCGAAGGCGGCGGGAAAAATGAGGAAATCAAAGGACGTATCGAACAACTTCGGCGTGAAATCGAAAATGTTACCAGCGATTACGACCGTGAAAAACTCGAAGAACGTTTGGCAAAACTTTCCGGCGGTGTTGCAAAAATTCTGGTTGGTGCTGCAACAGAAAGCGAAATGAAAGAACGGAAAGCACGTGTCGAAGACGCTCTGCACGCAACAAGAGCTGCCGTAGAAGAAGGTATTTTACCAGGCGGCGGTGTTGCATTGCTCCGTGCTTCCAGTGCGGTAAAACCAGGCGAACTCTCCACCGATGAAATTGTCGGCTACAATATTATTGTTCGGGCTTGCCGTGCTCCGCTCACTCAAATTGCTCAGAATGCCGGTAAAGACGGCGGTATTGTTACGGAAAAAGTTGCCGAAGGCAAAAACAATTTCGGTTACAACGCCTTAACGGATGTGTATGAAGATGTGGTCAAAGCGGGAATTATCGATCCGACAAAGGTTACACGGACAGCGTTGACCAATGCGGCGAGTGTTGCCTCGCTGATGTTGACGAGTGATGCGTTGGTTGCCGATATTCCCAAAGAAGAAAAAGCCGCTCCTCCAATGCCGGGTGGTGACATGTACTAAAAATGGTTTTCGGAAACTTCAATCGCTAAAAACGTAATACCCGTGTTTCCAGAAAATAAAAAAAGCAGTGGTTTCATAACCCCTGCTTTTTTCTTTACACAGGGAGCATTCCCATTCTGTGTAGATTTATGATTATCCCCAAAAAAACAATTCAGAAAAAACACGATTCGAATTCGTGCCAAAGTGTTTATTGATTATGGTTACGGCGAGGTTTTACGGTGCAGTGAATAAATTATTGTATTCGATTTTCCGCTATACTTATTCCAGTACGAAAAATGGTGTTACCGGAAAATTAGGAATTTCTGTTCGTATATTATCGTTGTAAAGTCCCATCGATTCCATCGGTAATGGTTTAATTCCAAGAAAACCGTACAGCGGTGAATCCGTCGGAATAGTAAGCCGGTAACGGATTTTTCGAGCATCAGCAGGAACTCGAGTTTTGTCCGCTTGTTGAAACCCTTGTGTTTCAGTAAACAAATCCGGTAACCACGGCAACATGATATTTTCAAGTAACACATTCCGCCGGTTGTTTCGCACAAAACTGTTACATCCAATCGCAGCATTACGTAAAATAAAATTCCGATCAGCATTTTGTTTCAGTTCGGCGTAATCAGAATATTTAGAACGATAAACCTCATTGTCCGGATCAAATCCGTTTGCTTTGACGCGTGTACCAAAATTTTTATCAAGATTTTCAAGCCAGCGTTTTTCTCCCCAAGGACTAAAACTGACCGCATATTTACAATCAATCATCAAATTATTGTCAACAATATTATCCTTGCCGCCGTGAATTTGAACACCGCCGAATTGACCGCCGCTTGATCGGAAAAAGACATTTCCGTACATCAATACACTACTGATCATGTCATCCAACCGGATTCCCGATTGTCCGGCAACATCCCGACCACTACCAATATGATGCCAATAATTGTACCGAATCACTATTCCACGCATGAATGGATTACCCCAAAGATCAATTCCCGCTTGATCATCCGATTCATAAACAACACTGTGAATCTCATTAAACTCAATCACCTGTTCCATTCCCTCACTCCGAATAGCATGAGCGGGTGAATCACAAAATAAATTATGAGCAATTCGGTTGGCAACTCCATCAATAAGAACCGCCGGAGCATAAGCCCGATCAATACGGCTAAAATCATTGACTACACTGTTTTCAATAAAACAACCGCCAGGTGTTAATGTTTTAATATCTCCGCCCTTCAAATAAACTCCGCCGCCGCCCAGAGTCGTGAAATCACAACTCAAAACACCATGTCGGCATCCTTCCATTCCAAGTCCCCAATTCCCGAAACGATAAAATCCGCAACCAATAAACCGGACTTCTTCACCGCCAGTCACCAACCCCGCCGTTCCCGAACCTTCCTCAAATGTTAAACCATAAAATGTTGTAAAAAAAACATCTTTAACGTTCAAAAATTCTTGGGGAAACGCAGAAAGACGAACTTGAACCGCACTCAAATCAACTCCTGCCGGCGGATAAAAATAAAGTTTGGCGTTTATCCGATCAAGATACCATTCGCCCGGTAAATCAATTTCCTCCAGAAGATTGAAAGCGTAATAAGGCATATTCTCGCGGTATCCATAAGGATTATTTGTTGCAAGAATAATTTGTTTTGTTTCCGTATCAATTTTTTCAACACGGCAGCTTGTAATTCCCCAAAGATGTCCCCAATAACCGAAAACCATCGCATCAGCAGCTTCAGTCCAATGTTCATGACGCGGATCGGAATATTCAAAAATACCCGTTTTTTCTGATTCCGGCGTGTTGAAAAAACCTTGATGAACTTTACCGGTACGGACAAATGCTTGCTCCGATGCTTTTAACGGATCAGACGCATCTGGTCTGGCAGTGTTGGGCCATCGGGCAATTTGTTGTGGTTTGTTGTCGATAAACAACTCAACCGCCGGAGCAGCATGAAGACCGTTTTTACCGTAACCACGCGGAGCAACCGGCGGAAATTTTTTAATCTCGTCAATATCGGCAACCTGAACAAAACTTCGCGATTCGTCCGGTAATCGTTTCAAAATTGCCGGATCGTCAACTTTTTTGAACCCCCGAACTGTAACTCCGCCAGAAAAAACAGGTTTTTCATTAGGAAAAGCACGGTAAACAATCGGAGCATCCGACGTACCGGAATCCTGTGATTCCAACGTGAATTTTTCCGTAACAGGGTAAATGCCTCCGCGAATATTGATTTCAACACCGCCTTTGGGTAAACCGATTTCTGTTTTCAATTTTCGTACAGCATCGCGTGCTTGAGCAAGTGTTAAAAACGGTTCCGATTCTGTACCGGAATTATCCGGTTTACCATTCGGCGCAACGAAAAACTTTTTAGCCGGTAAAAACGCGGCAGGAAACAATGGTTTCGGTTGGGGAACATATTGAATTTTTTTGATTTCCGAGTCCTGTTCTTTGCGGTAATCCTGATAAAGTTGGCTCAACTCATCGGAAACACCTGCAACATTCAACGTTTCCCGAACAAGTTCAACTTCACGCGGTTTTAAAATATCCCAAAGCCGTTGGGCTTCTGTGATTTTTCCTTCGGCAAACAAGGCTTCCGCAAAACATTTTTCAACCGCGAAACGTTGTTTTACATCAAGTATTATCGTTTTATCATTAAGAATCCGCCAATAAATGTTACTGGAAACTGCCGCCAGTGGAGTATTCCACTCTGACGGAATAAATTGACGTAACAATGAATTTGTCCATTCTTTCGGAATTTCAGGATTATTAAGCAGTGCAGCGGTAAGACGTTGGGCTTCTGAAAAATTTCCGGCATACGCAGCAAGTTTTGCCTGAAAATTTTGGAACGAAAAACGATAAATCGTTGACATTTCGTATTGAAGCATTTCGTTAATTTTTTGTGACGCAAGAGTGAAGTCTTTTTGAAAGATGCCGTCAATAGCGTTATGATAAAATACGGCAAGATTTTCAGGCAATTGAGGTTGAAGCAATGCGTGTTGCAATATTTCTTCTGGAGTGAGAGCGGATTTGTAAACAGCGGTTTCTGCAATATCCATTTTAACCGAACCGACTCCGGCATTATTGAAACCGATACGAAATCCCCAAGCCGGTTCTGTTAAAACGCCGGTGTATTCAGTAATTCCGTACAACAATCCGTCAAGATAAATTCGTATCGTTTTACTATCCCAAGTTACGGCGAGATGTTGCCAAATGTTGTCGGGAAACGGTTGATGACCGGACAAATGATGTGGTTTTGAATGATCCGAGTTACCGATATTGAAAACTAAATTTTGAGACGGATAATCGGTTGTCAAGCGAAAACCGGAATCCCAACCATTTCCATAACCGAATATTGTTCCGTTGGCGGAATTATTGTTTCCGTATTCTGTGCCATGACCGAGTTTCCTGATTCGCATTTCGATGCTGAATGTTTTTTCAAGATTGAGTTTTGGCGACTCAAAATATCCGGCGTCGATTCGAACTGCCAGAGAACCGGCAAAGGGACCCTCAATAATTTCAAACGGTTTATTTGTTTTGTACGAAAAATCGGATGCATTGGTATTATCATTCGGAGCGAGATTCCGAATATTTTTTGTTTCCGCAACGGAATGATCGATAACATAATATCGAATCAAATCAGAATGTCCGATCACCGTTTGGCAGTGCTTGTTCCAATTCCAATCCTGAGCCGATACAAAAACTCCAAGAAAAAACGAACAAAAAAAACTAATACTAAAAAAAAATCTTTTCATCATCGTCATAAAATAAATTTAGTTGTTGATAACTTACATATCTTTTACGGATTACGGAATTTCTAAAAAGAAGCAATAAACAAAACGGTTACAATATAATTTTCTTTTATCTGAAAGGATAAAAGATAATGTTCGATAATCATTTTTGTATCTTGGTTTTAGAAATGCCGTAGGAATTTTACTGTCAAGATTTTATCATCAAGAACATCAAGATCAAATACCCGTTAAATTTTTTCAACCATTGCGTTCCATCCTTTTGAATGTGTTAAAAAATTATTTAGTGTTCACAGTGGAGTGTTAAATGAGTCTTTGGGTCACGCCGTTGAGTCTTTTTGAGGTATCGTTGAGTCTTTTCGAACCATCGTAATACTATAGGGAACTTCTAAAAACTAATTTTAGTAGGAACGCAGGCGTCCCGCCTGCATGACAAACGCCTAAATATGCGGTCGAGACGACCGCGATCCTAATAAAAATAAATTTTACATGAGGTTTTTAGATGTTCCCTATAGTTCCTTTGTTTAAAATAGGTAAAATTTTAGGAAATTAACAATTTTTTCGATTATTCTGAAAGAAATGAATATTCCGTGCCGATGATATACGTTGAGACGTTTTTCACGTCAAAATTTGCCGGAATTATCTAGTTTTCGTTTGTTCGTTTGATTTGCTCTTGACAGTATTGGAAAAATGAGAAAATCGATCCGTTTTTATAGAATAGACAAAATCATTTTTATTTCAGTTATTGTCGTTTTGGTAATAGTTAGTTTTTCCATTTCGACATTACATGCTGAAGAATGGGGACCCTATCTTGGTCCGGTTTTTCCGACAGATGTTGACGAGGAAATGGACGACTACACGCCTGATTCCGTCACACGGAGCAAAGGACGGCAACTCCCGACTCCAACCAAAAAACGTGCCATTCGAACCGTGAGTCAGCACGATGATTTCGACAAGATTCTTAATTCGGGAGCAACTATTATTCCGCAACAATTACTGAATGAAGAACCCGTTTCGGAAGCAATGCCCATCGTTCCCAAATCACGAACCAAAAAAATCCCGCACCCCGATGACTCTCTTAATTCCCTAGATATTGCCGATTCTACCAACAATAATTACGAACCCCTCAACGAAAACGAATGGATTGTTGATGAATCCAATATTCAAAACTGGTCGGCAATACCAAACACTTACGGCGGTGTGTACAACGACTATTCTCCTGTTTTGGAAAATAGTTACAATTATACGGAACCGATGTTGCTCAAACCATTTGGAACCGGTTTGCTTGACAATTTAACAATTTTTGCCGGAACAACCGGTTTTAAGGGCGAGTTGAACACGGGTTCGAATGGGAATTTTGGATTTACCGAAGGAGTGAACTGGGCAACTCCCGTAACTCCTCTTCATACCATTTCGGGACAAGTCGGTTTTCGAGCAGTCCAGAGCAGCATCAACGGCAGTATTAACGAACTTGGAAATACAAACCGTCATGGACGAAATCAATATTTTGTTACGGCAGGTTTGTTCAAACGTAGTCTTTCCTTTCCGCTTCAAGGCGGAGCAGTTTTAGATTGGTTTCAAGATGATTTTTACGGCAAAGTACGTGTTCAACAAATTCGTTATGAAATTTCCGCACGAACATTCAGTAACACCGAATACGGATTACTTGGCGGTTTGGGCGTTTCGAAAAAAGGAAATAATTACCTGAATAATTGGAAAACACCGGCAGGAACACTGTCTCCGTTGACCGTACAAGCTCAAAATTATTATCTTTTATTTCTTCGTAAACATCTTGCGTCAGGTGGTCTTGCGGAATTTCGGTGCGGTTTGACGGAACACGGAGACACAATTTTAGCCGGATTGGGAGAATTTCCGCTTAGTGACCGTTTTTCACTCAACGGAAGTTTTTCGGCAATGATTCCCGAACAAGGGCATGGATATGGCGGTCAGCAACGCGAAAACTGGGAAATTGCAGTCGGAATTACTTTTTATTTTCGAGGAGGCGCCTGCTCAAAACCAAACAACGCTTACCGATCCATGTTTGAAGTCGGCGGAAACGGAACCTTTTTCAATCGGCTTATACGAAAATAGAAAATAAATGATTTGATAGCGAATTGTGATGTTATAACCCGTGTTCCAGCAAGTATTCATTCGAGATAATCTTAAAGGAAACAGCCCATGGTTCACCGCCGCGTTGTTTGTAAACAATTCCTTCCCGTTTTTTGCCGGACAAAGCACTTTTTCCATCCGCCGATTTAATCATCTGTTCTATTGGAGTTTCATCAAAACGCAGAACGTGTTCTGTTTCAATGATCGGAACATGTTGTAACTCAAGACGTTTTGCAATAACATATCTTTCCGATGCATCAACATAGGTTTGTTTGTCAATGTCGAAAATATCAAAAACATAAAAATCAACATCGTTTAATTTCAATCGATTATTTGAAATATTCGTTCCTACAATTTCTCCCTGAACCGCATAGTTATGACCGGTTTCTTTGCAAAGTGCGGGCAATGTTTCATTGAGATTATGCGACAGTGCTATTGTTTCATAAATTGATTTTGAAGAACCGGAACGGTTTTTGAACCAACGCTGTAAAAATGTTTTCTGAAGCCATTCCAAACAATGTTGTAAAAAGTTTTTACTGAACAATGTTTTAAGTTCCAAGTTACGGGAACAAACGCCGAAATGTTTACCTTTGTAATAATAGGTTGCCGATGTCCCGTCCAATTTTTCTGTAATCTCGTAGGTATTGTTTTCAAAAGTTTTAATTTGTGATTTGTCGAAGGATTGAATCCGTTCCTGATCTGTTTTTCGTACAAAAGAGGGAAACTTACCGGCGATTTGGAATTGACCGGAATGAGTTGATGTTTTAAGCGGCGGTTCGTACAACTCAATTTTCAACAACTCTGTTACATCATCACCTTCGTGCGGATCAGTGATTTCGGGAAACTGCGGCAACGGCAAGAACAATCCTTGTGATATTTGTTTCCGCAATTTCACGGTTTTTAATCGATAACCTTCAACATCGTTCATTGTTTTGTTCGACCTGCCGTCTAAGAATGCGTAACGTTCTTCTTTCGGCAAAAACGAATCAATTTCAAAATACACTCCGAAATCACCCGGTACGAAATCGCCTTTTTTCGCAACACAAACCCAGCCGTTTGTTGTCATGGTTACGGCTTCGATAAAGTCGGCGCCTTCAATCGGAAATGTTTCACGAACTTTTGTAATTGTTGCTAATTTTCTGGTCATGTTTTTCTCCACATTAATTAATGTTTTAATATTTTTTGTAATTATTCGGTTGTGAGCTTATTTTGTAACTATTCGGCGGCAATTTTAGTATTCACTCCGAAGAGGTGGAATTTTCATCCGTAGGTCAAGCGAATCGCAACCTGTCGGCAAAAAGTTGTAAACCTATGGTTGCCTACCTAACTGAATAGTTACATTTTTTCTAAATTTAGTTTGAACATTGACTGTTATTTTCCACACATTGTGGTAATTCAAATCGAGAAGGATTCACTAGGACTTTCTTATCTAACGATAACACTCTTTCTATCTTTTGTCAATTCTATTGTCAATTCTATCTATTGAGAATTTCTAAAAACCGTGTTTTCTAAAAAATTTTATCCTTAAAAAATAGGGACTTGCGAATATCTTAGAGTAAAAAATTAGGTTTTTAGAAGTTTCCTATTGTTAATCCAAAGTATCATTACAAAAAATTAGTAACAAAACGATTGCGTATTTTTCTCCGAAAGGTTGCGAACTCATGGTCGCACAAGTTGAGTTTATCATTGGTTGTACGCAGTTGTTTTTTAATTTCCATCCGTAAACAGGGGTAAATCGGTTATCGCCGACCTATCGGCAAAAGGTCAACTACTGCTTCGTTAATTTTTAATTCTTGGATACGTGTTTTATGAAAGACATTCAATTAAAATTAATTTTTTAAAGCTATTTGTCGGCTCATCGCCAATTTTAAGATTAACAAAGCACTACCATAAAAATTAAAATCACTAAATGAATAGATACAAAAAGACTTTAAATCTGATATACTTATGTATTGTTAAGATCATTGGACAGATTAATGATAAACAAAATATTCAAATTATCAAGGTTTTAAATTATAAAAATTACAAAAAGGAACAGTTATGCACAATACAGTAAAAAATAAAGAAATTGCCCGTATTGAGACATTGTCACATACAAAGGTTGCTGATTGTTATCAATGCGGAAAATGTTCTGCCGGTTGCCCGATGTCGGAAAAAATGGACATTTTACCGAGTACATTGATTCGTCTTGTTCAATATGGTGATATTGATAGGGCGGCAAGTTCTACGGCTGTTTGGCAATGTGTTTCTTGCCTAACCTGTTCAACCCGATGTCCGAAATCGGTAAATATTGCCGGAGTGGTCGATGTTCTCAAACAGATCTCTCTGGAAAAAAAGATAGTTCATCCAAAAATTAAACAGGTTGTTGCGTTCCAAAGGTCTTTTCTCAATACAATTTATCGTAATGGGCGTACCAATGAACTTGAAATGGTTGCCGAATACAAGATTCGTGGTTTACTGGGCAATCCGAATCCATTTTTTGCGTTGAAGGATGCCGAACTTGGTTTGCCGATGTTCTTGCGTGGCAAATTACATATTAAATTCGGTGCTCCTGTCAAAAATAAAGCTCTTGTCCGAAGAATTTTCGCCAAATGTCAGGAACCGGTTACCGAATAACCAGACTTTCAAAATACAATTAAGGGAATCTCTAAAAATTAATTTTAACCACAGAGAACACAGTGAAAATTTTAATTTGAATCAAAACATCATTTAAATTTATTAAAGTAACAATTTGGATTTAAATCAAAATTTAATTTAATTTTTTAAAATATACTCTCAATGAACTCTGTGTTCTCTGTGGTTAATAAAAATTGAATATTTTTCAAGCATCACTTGAATAACGGACCTGAATTGTCTCCGCCAATACCGCCTTTTAATTGTTCGCCGGCTGATTGCTCTTCAGTTTTTTGAGTTTCAGTTTTGGCGTCAGTTTGATTCGCGGCATT
>JAITBS010000635.1 GCA_031283515.1 Planctomycetaceae bacterium | reverse complement strand
CGTATGATGTTCTCCACGTTTTCCCGCTCGTTGTAAGTCGGGATAATCACAATACTGTCCGTCGCCCGCATATCAACACGTATTGAATCCGTTTCGCCGGACAAAGGTAGCCTTTCAGGCGGTGTACCCCCATGTGTTGTTCACAAATAGTCTTAAAGAAGTTGTGAAACCGTGAGTGACACTCACAAGTTGATTTTGTTCGTTAAGTACCCCTCAAACTAAGCGTATTCGAGTGGAAAAGCAGTTTGGAAAACAGTTGATAGTGTTCGTTAAGTACCTCTCAAACACTTCTTGTAAAGCCTTGATTACGGATGTTTGCTTTCTACTAATGAGGAAAGGGTATTAACTTGAAAGTGATTTCTCAAATACACAGTCTAAATGCCATTGCTGCTATGTTTTTGTGGAACAAATGGAGCGATTGACGAATACCTTTTTACCTGCGTTGTTTTGTGCGGAGGCACTGAATAAATGATTTATACCGCTTGAAATTAAAATTTCCAAATCCCCATTATGGGGATTTGGGGGAATTTGCACTTCTCTTATTTATTTCGGAAATTTCGGAAACGATTCGGAAATTACTTCCGAATCGGGAAAATATAAACGGCTAATTTTGTTTCGCCTTGTTTGTTTAATAACTCTTTTTCAACTAATTCCGTCAGGTCTGTTCTTGCTGTTCTATCGGAAATATTATATTTTTGGGCGTATTCGGAACTCGTTATTTCGCCTTTCGCTTTAAAAAACAACAAAGCATCTATCTGTCTTTCATTCAATCCTCTGACACTTAACTCTTCCTTGTTATAAATATCTTTGCGGAACTCTACCCAACAGCCGCCTGTGTTGTGGTATATCAAGGGTAAAGGCAAACCCGCTTCTGCGCAATTTTCGTTGATTTTTTCAATGCCTCGTCCCCATGCTTCAATATAACCGCTACGAAAAACGCATTGGCAATATCGGGGTTGTAAGGAATGGACGAATGTTTCTTTTGCAGCATTTCAATCGTTCAATTTTCAGGCAGTTGCCCCATATTCCAAATCATAATCTTATCGTTGTACACACTGATTTGAATGGGTGTACAACCGGCATAATCTTTATGTGCCACAGTATTTAAAAGAGTTTCGCGCAGGGCTTTTTTGGGATATTCGTAGGTTTCGATACGCGACAGCCCCCTATAACTTATCAGGGCTTTGGTATATTTTGTCAGAAGCAGTTCCATTGTTTTTTCGACCTGTTCAAACAAATTTCCGTGAATATCGTCCTGAAACAGCAAATCGCTGTCGGTGCGGAAAAACCCGATTTTGATATACGCACCGGTTACAAATTTCTCTGGGTTGGGGTGGAAAAGTAGCAATGCAGCCCGCTTCAAATGTCCGCTGTCAAGCAGATTTAAGTTTGTAAGCAGTTGGTTCGGGTGTGTCATTGCTATTGCCTTCGTCTAAACGCTTGCTTTCGATACCCTTTTTTGAAAAAAGCAAAAGTTTCCTGCTTTAAATCGGCAACCGTAACATTTGGAATTGGTACGCCGTCCCATTTCTTACCATATTTTTGCAGCAGGAATTTATCCAACGCTGTACCTTTTAATTCCTGTTTGGTTGCACCGCTACGATAGTGATACTCGCCTTTGTAATTTACAGGATTAAGTTGAGTTTCTACAACGATTTCGATATATTCGCCATCTTCGGTTTGGTGCAAGTTTACATTGGCAACGATACCCAAAATGTCTTTTATCTTGTTGGGAATATCTTCCAACAGTTTTTTGGAATTTTGCAAGCCAATGACAGTACCGTCATCGTCTTTACCTATGAAAACTTTGCCGCCTTGCGCATTGGCAAATCCGCATATCCATTTCAGGTATTCATCTTTCCAGATTTTCTTGTATTCTATGTTTTGTTTCTCGGGCATAATCTTTTACCTTTTATTTTTACACTATTGATACTTTTTCTACTTCTAAACCCATATTAAACGCTTCCGAAATCTGCTCTATTATGCGTTGCTTGGTTTCTGTATCACAGTTTGTCATAACATACAATCCATTGCCGATATGTTTTTGTGATGTTTCGTAACGAGGCAAGACTGTTTCGGAAACCAAGTTTATTTTATTGACAAAGATACCCAGTGACTGAACATTATAAACTCCTGCGGACTTAATAACATCTAAGAGTGTTTTGTAAACTACTCTTTCGGCAACAATCCGACCATCGGGATATGTTACTCTTAAAATAAATTCTTTTCGCTTTGCGTTTTCTGTAAACTCTGGCGACTTGGAAGTAATGTATTGTGCTTGCGGCTCCGCTACAAAATATGTATCTTTTGACGATAAAAATTCAACAAATTGAATGTATTTTTTCAGAGCGCAACTATACATTTTCTTTCCAATTTCATCAAGCAATATATATTCCTGAAACTTGAATAACTTTAACAGCCAAGATTGAAGTAAAAGAATATCTGTAACTTTGAATATATCAGACAAATCAGGTGCCAAGTAATTTCGAATACCTTCTGAAATTTTACCGGAAAGTGCTTGTATATAGTGAGAAATAGAGGCTTCGGATAATTCGTTGTCTTGCATATAATTGACAAATCTATTTCTGACATTATCAGTTGAATAGATTTTTATGGGTTTTATATTTTCCTGCGTTTCCGTTACTTCTAATTCAGGCTCATTACAGTTTACATTTTTCACTAATTCATTCCAATCTTTCAATTTCATTGCAGGAAATTGTCCCTTGTAATAATCTGCCGCGAATTTCAAAGCCTCCAAAGAATGTTTGGTCTCAATAAGAGGTTTTAATTGCTCTATTAAATTTGTATCGGTTATTTTCAATAGCTTCCCGTTGGATACAAAAAGATTAGTGCTTTCTATTGGTTCGTTATTATCACTGTCTAATATTTGATTTTCAATCAAAGAATTAGTTGTGGTATCTGTGGCTGTTTCGAGCGGGAAAAATGTATCAATTTGTTTGAAAAAATCAATCAAATTTTTTCTCTTGAAAAGAATCGGCTCATCTCCATTTTTTAGTCGCTTGCGTAAAAAGTTACCTAAAGAAACTTCGTCTTGAAAAAATTGGCGGGAATAGAAAGAAACGCTTTTCTTTTCATTCAAACGTGTTTTTACAATATGAAAATTCCAACAAACCAAAACATCGTTATCTTGGTCGTACCCAAGAAAAATAAATGGATTTGGAGATTTTTTTATATTCTCAAAATTATCGCGAATTGGTAACTGTGCCCGTGTTGTATCAGGACGTTCTTTGAAATATGCCGAAGATAAATTTTTTACATAAATAAAGTATTCCTTGTTATTAAACGACATTAAAAATGGTTGTGTCCCACTGATATATACAAACTCTGGTGTGCCTTTGAGCACATCAAGCATCAACTGCCATAATGTTTCAGGATATATTTTATTCATATTTGTATGCTTCTAAAAAGTGGACTTTGGGAAGTATTGAAAACTTTGTCCTTGATTGTTATGACACGCGACAAGTCACAATCTAATCGAACGTTGCTTACCTCTTCCGGTATATTATCACTGTGTATGGTTGGAATATCTTTGAAATCGTAAAAAGTAAGTGTATCAAGTGCTTGCTGGTAATCGAAATAAACATCAAACACTTTATCGAAATCGCTACCAAGCGTTTGAGATAATATTTCGTTTAAACGAAACTGTAACTGTAAATTTTGCACCCTTTTGCAAATAGAATCTTTCAGGTCAAAGATATTTTTACCACGACCTGTTTGAATTACAAAAACCGAAGCTATCAACAAATTTGAGTTCCGATTTGGGTTTAGTTGTTCAATAGCAAAGCTATGAACACGCCTTACCCCCGAAGTGCTTTTTACCTCTATTTTATCTTGACCATCGTTGAAATCAAATTTGTCCTCTGGTGCAGCATGCCACGATTGTATTAAATATTCTGGATATTTTGCTTGTTCTATGACAAACAATTCAGCCCAAAGTCCTTGTATAGTTTTGCGATGGGGGCGATTAAAACGGCTAAATAACTCTATGAGTTTTTGAATTTCTGTTTTGAGTTGTTTATGGGACGGACTTTCTGGTAATTGCTCTAAAACGATACAAGCCACTTCAAGAAAATACTGCTGAAAATCAATATTTTCTGTTTTAAGAGAAATAATTGTATAAATATTATCAACTTGTTTTTCTCCTTCTGATAATCGACAAGTGCGATTGAACAGAACGGAGATAAACTCAAGGTTTATATCTAATGAATTAGCAGAATTATTGCACTCAATAAAAAACATAGGGTATCCTTCAGGAGCAACTCCAATCTTATGTCTATCACTAAATGGCAAAGAAGTTGCCGAGAAACTATCTTTGTGGATAGATTCTTTTTTCTGCAAGTCCGTGAATATTTTATATATTGAATAACCCATATCCATTTAATTTTCGTTTTGACTTTCTGTAGTTACATAGTTAATCGCAAAATCTTCAGGATAATATATCGCTAATGTGTATGCAATTTTCCCGCCCCATCGGATTGAATCACATTTGAGTTTTACCTTATGAATTTGAATGCAAATAGAATCCTCAAAACATATTTTTGCATCTCCCGGATAAACTTCTTTTCCAGAGGTAGAACGCCCTGAATGAAGATTTACTAATTTCATGGTATCTTCATTAAACGCACGTTCACGTGCATCTCCCGCATATGCCATTTGAATGATATAAGAATGTTCCAAAGGTAAGTCCTCTTTTGTTGCCAAATATTTCATATATCGAATTGTTGCTTGTTTTCGAGCGGCATCTGGCATATTGGAGAATTTGAAATTTGAAAGAAACTCTATAACTTGTTGTATAGGCAGTTTTGCAAAACGGTGATTACGGTCTGGAGTACCATAATCCTTATCATTAATAAAGTTGGTTTGTGCAATAAAGCGCTCAACAAAGCAAGTATTTTCTTCTATCACTTGGAAAGCATTCATCTTACGCCATCCATTAAGTTTTGTTTGAACTGTGTTTACTGACAGAATATTCTTCCTCGTAGCATTCAGTTTTGGTGTGATAAGTAATAATTGTTCAACCTGTTCAAGGCTTGAGTTTTCCTTGAGCCATTGTCGCATTTCTTCTTCATGTTCAACATATTCAGCATATTCTAACATTGTATCTTCCGGCAGAAATACGCGACAAGATTGTAAATAATTCAATTTATAGCCAAAAAAACGACATCTTTGTTGAATTGTGTCCGCTGTGGATTTACTGACACTATAACGCGGCATATAAGTAACAGCAAGGTTTTCAACTGTAAATCCTCGGTTTAACATCTCTGCCCCTACTAAAATATGTGAAGGATAACCGTCCCAGTCAATTTCTCTACTTTCTCCCTGTTTTTTTGTTCTAGCTATGATTAATTCAATATTTGTGTCAAATATAATATCTCTCAATTGGGCTAAAACCTCATCAAAAGAAGGTATTGTATCTTCTCTCGGATTAAATTCCCGTATCACTTCCGGATAAATATTTTTGAATGATTGGATTAATTCTATTTTTGCAAAATCATTATCATCGCTATTTATCTGCTCAGTCCACATGTCTATTAAATTTTTCGACCAAGTATAGAATGTTTGACTTGCATCTTGTTCTTTATCCGCATGAATCATCATGGATAAGAATCGTTCTTTTTTAAGAATACGAACAACGATTGCAACATTCATTAAATGAATTTGTAAAGCTTCAATAAGTGTCAGTGGACACTGAGATAACGCATTTTTTTTGCTATTAAAAACTTGGTCTTCGGGAATAGTAATAATTAGTCCGGGCTTATCCCGAAAGAAAGTTTTACCACCGGTATATTTTTTACCTGGTGTTAAAACTGTATGGTGTTTAGGTGAAAGCAAATCTAAGATACTAATTAATAACGGTCCTTGTGGAGTTGCTGTGTATTGAATATAAGAATGATTTGGAATAGACGCTTTTAACTTCAAAATACTACTGTATGTTGTAGTGTATTCATCTTCTTCCCATTCTTCCGATACATTATCTTTTTTACTGTTTTTATACGCATACCCATTTAAACTTGCTTGGTCTGCCTCGTCGTCGATAATCAAGACTGCTTTGTTTCCTAAAACATTTCTAACTTGTTGTGAATTAAATATATTTGCAAGGTCATTTATATATTTATGGTGTTTTAATACAGTAATCAAAATCGCAGGTTTAGTACCAATCTGTAATTCATTTTTGATACGTTGCACATCTTCCATTGAAGGATTTTCATGCAATTTATAAAATTGATTATTACTACCATTATTTATTAAGTCTTTTCTTAATCGTTTTGTTGTTTGTGTCAATAAATTGGTTTTTGTGCCTGCAAAATACACTATTATTCTAAAACCGTTATCATTGGCTATTGCGGACAATGTCGTAAACGACATTGTTTTGCCACTTTGCACATAACCGAATGCAAGATTTGTAACAGATTGTGCCTCGTCTAAGTTTGGATTTGTACTATGGGATAAAATCTCTGTTGCTTCAGAAAGCAAATTATCTATTTCGTCTTGGTCAAGTTTACCTCTTAACCTATCTATAAGTTTTGTTGTTTGCTCTCCTATTACAGGAGTAAATCCAACATTTGACCAGGTTGATAATATTTGAATTTCCATCTTACTGAAGCATATAATTATTAAATAAAAGTCTGATATTTGAAGCGTTTATTGTACCTCTATTAGGAGCCATAATTTCAGCTAAAGCGAGCGATTTAAAAATCGCAATAACTGACTGATAATTATTGGCTTTTTTGAATAAGTCAAAACGTGTAAAAAATGAGTGCGCAAGATTAATTTTGCACACTATCTGTTTACTATTTGCGCTATCGTATTCGCTTGTACTTTCCTGAGAAACAGAATAAAGCATATCCACAGACGTTTCAGTAACCAAATCAACCCGTAAAGTATAATTTATTCCATTGAGTTGAAAAGGTTCCGCATGGCTATCTAATGTTTCCGCCTTTCGGATTAAGTTTTCTGTTTGTACAATATATTGACTGTTTTGTACTCTCGTTTCTGCTTCTTGAACTCGTTTTGCGAGTTCTCGTGGTTTTGTTTCTTTCTTTAATGTAGTAGTAATTTCTTTTGCAATTTTGGCATTATCTTCTTTCGTTTTTTGAAGAAAATATTGCGCTTGTCCGTAAAGGTCAAATTCTGGTGACGTAAGTTCCTCTTTTATGGCTTCCATAAAAGCATACAAATCATCTTCATCACGAAATCCATTTTTATTGAAAGAAACATCAAAGCCTTCTAATTCAAGTTCACCAAAAACACGTTTGTATCGTGGAGAACCTACTTGACCGCACAAAACTTGAGGGTAATATTTTTCGTCACCGCCACCTTGAATAACTCGACCACGCCGTAAAAGGGCTATACCATTAGCGGTTTGTTGCATCGTTTTAAGTAATGCAATAAAACCTTTTGCTTTATATTCGCCCAGTTCAAAATTAATTTCTTTTTTCCACAAAATGTTTTCTCCGGTTGGGGTTTTGTGGTAAGGGGCATATAAAATTTCGTAGTCCGGATATGTTAAATAAACATCATTAACAACAATGTCAATCTCGTTATTTCTTAGAAATTTGCGATAAATACTGGATAAATGCCTACGAATCTTATCCATTTGATTTGTAGTTGGAGCGTGATTTGAAAGATTTGAAAGAACAATCTTTGTGTAATGTACTTCTTCTGGCTTTGGTGTTTCCGTTACGATTAATTCTTCTTTATCTTCACTTGTTACTTTGTGTAAATCAAATTCGGTAAAGCGTTCTACTGATTCCCCCAAGGCTTTTGTGTACACACACCAATTATTAGCTAACCAAACAGAAGCCGTTTTCATTCCCATACCAAACTCATTCAGCCCAGTTGCATCTAATGGAATGTGAGCGGGTTCAAAGGCTCTTTCGTAATTCTCAATATTTATACCTGCGGCATTATCTATAATTGTGATTGTTCTATCTGTCCAATCAACAGTTATCTTGATTTCTAATTTATACGTGGGATTAATAGCAAATAGAGAACTTTTATTGTTAAGATAGCTTTGTACAGCATTATCGACATACTCTCCGAGCGTATAAGATACAGTATTGTTTAGAGCACGAAAAGTGCTATAAACGCTTGGTTTTAACGCTATTGATACTTTACTGATTTGCTTCACAATTTTTCAATAAATTTTCTGCAATTCGTTTAACAATTTCCACATTGACAGCATTACCAAACGCTCGAAATGCCTTTGCTATGGTATCAGGGTATTCTTTTAAGTCTTCCATACATTGAAGTTTTGCGGCTTCTTTACGTGTCATATACCTGCCTTGTTCGCCTTTTGGTGTTGTTATCCAAGGGAAAATAGGGATTTGCGTTGTTGTTAAAACTAACGCAGGCGAAAATGTTGGTTTTTTCACACGGATACCCGAAGGACGAAATTGTACAATTTTGTCATTTATTGTTGGGTGTTCTTCGTATCCACAATTCCACTCAAATTTTTGGTGGCTGTTTTCAAAATCTTTTATGCGTTCAAGCCATTCGTCAAGTATAGACTTGTTGTTTGTATAAAATTCTCTGTTTAGGCGGATATATTGTTTTTTCCAAGCGGGAAAATTATAATTTACTTCTGTTTTATTGGTCTGTGCGTAAATGGGTAAACATTGTAAACAATCATCTTTTGAGTTGCCAAATATTTCTTCTCCAAATTTCCCTTTTTTACCATTTAATACTGAACGTCGCTGATAATATGGGGCAATACCTTCATAGTTGTAGGTGGCACCAAACTCCATTGCCCAAATTGGGAAAGTTGGAATTTTAACTTTATTGTCAACAAGAATATCTAAAAACTTTTGCCACACAGTAATATGAGTCCGTGTCGTTTCTTTCAAGGTCATATAGTCATCATCATCAGCAACGATAATAGTGTTTATATCACATTCAGGGCGTTCATCGTGATTTGGAAATATAAAATCTTTTAGACCACCTTTTTCCTTCAATCTACCAACAATATAGAAACGTGTACGGTGTTGTGGTACGCCAAAGTAGTGAGGCGAAAGTATATCTTCTTTTACCTCGTACAATTTAGAAAGTTTATTATGAATTACTTTATAAGTATTGCCTCCGTCATGTGACTTTAGGTTTGGCACATTCTCGAGAAAAACAAACTCTGGCTTGTGATATTCTAAAATTTCCATTATTTTATAGAACAAATTGCCGCGTTTTTCATCTTTGAATCCCATTTGAGCGCCAGCTTGCGAAAATGGCTGACAGGGAAAACCTGCACACAAAATATCATGTTTGGGAATGTCCTTTTCAATATTGACTTCGTTAATGTTGCCAGCACATTCTATATTGTGGTTAATTTTGTAGAGTTTGCGCAGTTCGGGCATGAGTTCGCTTGCGAACACACATTTGTGTCCGAGTTTTTGGAGGGCTAAATGGAAGCCTCCCAATCCTGCGAATAAATCAATGAATTTTAGTGGCATATTTTAATCTAATTCATCCATGTCCTTAGTGCATAACCTGCCACTTCAAGCATTTGTCTTGCTCCATAACAATGAGAAATGATAATTGCTTCCGCTTCATCTTCTGTTATGTCTTGGAGTTGTTTTGTATAATACTTCGGTTTCAATTCATTGTTTTCTTCATCAGAAATATGAAAAAACAAGTTTGTCTTAGATACCTGTAATACCGTCCTTCTCACAAGTAGAAAAAGTAACTATATTCGTTTCGTTGAATGTGGGTTTCGCTATTATTGAATCCATAACTATCATATATTATATTGATTATATACTATTTTTATCGCATCGGCTGCAATCTTATCGTTATCATCAGAAACTAAATTCTTTATTTGGGCGGCAAGCCAAAGCGTAAGCAACTCCTCCAAGTCGGCTTTTATACATTCGGCAAGGATTGGCAACTGCTCCCGTTTTGCCTTGCGTTCTCCACGCTCAATTTTGCAATAAGTGGCAGAGTCAATGTTGAGGACTTCCGCTACTTTCCGTTGTGGCAGATTGAGATGTTCGCGTAACTGTTTTATCTTCTCTGTAAATATCATACTTGGATATTTAATGTCCTGACAATTTTCGGCAAAGGTACAACTTTTCTTTGATATGTTGCCTATTTTTTATTTTTAGTTGTCAACCGCCAAGAACATCCTGTTAGATTGTACGTTTCTATCTATGTTTTTTGCTTGGTGTAATTTCCGTGTACCTGCCTTGTATTCAATGAAATTTTGCCCTGAACGCTCTTTTTATTCGGCTTGGGCGGTTTCGGTGTCGCTATATAAATCGGCGTTATCGTATTCGCGTTGGCGGAGTTTGCGAACGTCATCAGCGTATAGAATTGTTTCTCGGTCATTTTCATTGCGGCAAATGATTAGACCGTTGTCATCGCGCTTGGGTTTGTAGGTTTTTGTCCCGTCGGCTTCTGTGCGGGCGGTGCGCTTTTTGTCCCATTCCACCGTTGAAACGGTGCGGTTAAGGTATTCCCGCACTCGTTGAGGCCGCTTTTTACCTGCTACATAAACAGGGTAACTCTCTATGTATAAGTACCATTCTTTACGGTCTTCGACTTTGCGCAAGCGGACTGTTGATTTGGTTTTTGCTAATCTTTTCATCTTATTTTCTTGCTAAAAGTTTATCAATCATTATTTTGGGTACATATACGAATTTTCCTGCCTGTCTTTTAGGTATGCTGTTCTTGCGTATGATACCTGCAACAGTAGAGGGCGAAACGCCGTATTTTTCTGATACTTCACCGATTGTATAACATTCGCTTGGCTCGTATTGGAGTTTTACAGGTTGTTGTTCCTGTGGCTTTTCTTTGAATGGCAACGGCGGTAAACATTGCCTCAATATGGGTACGGCTTATTCTTGTGAGCCGCTGCCCCAAATTGACGGCGGGAATTTTACCCGCTTTAATCAGCCGACGAATGATGTCTTTTGAAATGCCAAACAATACAACTGCTTCCGCAATGGAAATGTAGGGGCGTGTTTGGATTTCGGCAATGGTGGCGACATTTTCCTGTAATATTTGCTGCTTGCGTTCATCTTCCAATGCCTGTTTTTTGCGATTACGCAAAGAGGCATTGTTGCAGGCTTCACTGCAAAAGCGAGTGTTAAATGTTCTTGCTTCAAAGGCTTTTCCGCAATATTCGCACGCTTTCGGTATTTTCAATTTACTTACTCCCATATATCGTTTTTTAGGCTAAATAAATACTAATAAGATATTGTAAGATTGCATAAGGCGCATATTATCGTCAAATAACGCTCGGTACAAATCTGATATAAAGATACAATAAAAAAACGATATGTAAGCATAAATATCAAAAAAATATTTACAAACAAAAATGTGGTAAACTTTTGATTTATAGCATTTTATCTGTTTTTGATAGTTGCTTTGTGGGAGGCGTTACTTCACTTCCTCGAAGTCAACGTCGGTGGCGTTGCTTGGGGGGGGGGCGCCGGAGGATGGGGAAAAGAGGTATCCGGATGAGTTGGCGGCGCCGGCGTTACCATTTTGTTGGCGGCGTTGTAGATGTCTTGGCTGGCGGATTGGAAGGCGGTGTTGAGTTCGGCCATAGCGGTGTTGATGGTGGCGATGTCTTGCACTTTGTGGGCGTTTTTCAACTTAGCGAGGGCGGATTGAGTTTGATGGACGAAAGTAGAGTTTTGGACGGGTGGTGGGTGGTGATGGGGCTTATTCACAAAGAGTCTTAGAGAGGTTGTATTACGGCTTATCTGTGATTCTTGCGGGGATGACCTATCGTATCAGTGATCCCCATTGTAAGCAGACGTTGTTTTCTGTATTTTCTTTCAATTGCTTACCGAATATAGTCAGTCGATATTTTTGTAAACTGC
>JAITBS010000685.1 GCA_031283515.1 Planctomycetaceae bacterium | reverse complement strand
AATCTTTTATAAGGAGACTAACGATGGAAAATGGTATGAAATGGTTCGTTGTGTTTTTGGGGACTTTTTTGGCAAAAATCCCGCTGTTAAAATGGGCAAATCAGGAAAAGCAGGGGGGGGGGGGCACTCTGTAGTAGAAAGTTAAGAACGGATTACGGAGCGTTTTCTCGTTCTAAACTCTTTTCTGCAAACCCTTTACAAATTCTCTCACGGTTCGGCTTTACTCTCGTCGAACTTCTTGTGGTCATTGCGATAATCGGCGTGTTAATCGCTCTTCTGTTACCAGCAGTCCAAGCCGCTAGAGAAGCGGCAAGACGAATGCAGTGTTCCAATCATTTGAAACAACTTGGTCTTGCGCTGCACAATTATCACGATGTCAGTAATTCGTTCCCAGCTGAAGGTTGGAGTTCGATGCACCGGACAGTTGCTGCAATAAGACTTCAAGGTGTTTTTTGTCGTCTTTTACCGTTTTTCGAACAAACGGTTCTTTTTGACAAAGTAAAATGGAATGCACAAGCACATGATAGTCCGAATTACGAACTTGGTAATACTCGTTTGAGTGGACTCCTCTGTCCCAGTTCGATGGCTATTCATGTCACCGCGACGACTTACCCACCGGAAGCCGCCTATCCAAACTGGTACACGACACATTATTATGCCAATGGCGGAGCGGTTCGAGGTACTCCACCAAATCCGCCTTATCCTCAAATGACGGAACCATCTGCAAGTAATAACTATGGTTTCCGCCCTATGACTGGTATTTCGTATGTTGATTCAACCGTAACGTTTAGTTCCGTGTCAGATGGTTCTTCCAATTCGTTTGCTTTTTTTGAAATGTCGTGGGAACAAGGTCGTACAAGTAAATACAACGGCTATCTCGGTTGGCATCGCGGTCTTGCTCAGCAGAATGGATATGCCGGTAATGTCAATAATTCATCGACAAGTGGTGATTACTTCTTTAGTTCGTCAAAAGCAGTATGTACTTTGGGAACAACTGCCTCAAGTTATATCATGAATGCGAAAATCTATTATAGTTTTCGTAATTCTTTTGTTTGGGGTAGCGAGCATCCCGGCGGAATCAATGCCGCATTGGTTGATGGTTCCGCCAAATTTGTCTGGCAAACAATGGCGGCTGATGTCTTGGAAAATTACGCCGTTGTCAATGACGGTAATAGTGTGCCATCATTGTAAGATTAGGTGAAAACAGGATTTACAGGACATTCTTCTTCAATAATGATCCTGTAAATTCTGTGAATCCAATCTAAAAATGATTCGATCTCATGTTTGTGAACAGTTACAATTATTAAAATCACCTATTATTATTTCAAATATTTATGCAACGTTTTTTTGTTTTATTTTTCGTGCTATTGACACTTGGGTGTAGCGGCAATGTCGGTTTGACCGGACGTGTTGTCTTTTCCGACAACGAAGAGCCATTACCCAATGGAATGGTCACTTTTGTCCAGCCAACATTTCAGGCTCGCGGTTTCATCAGTGCGGATGGACGTTATACGGTTGGTTCGTTAAAGGAAACCGATGGTCTCCCGCCGGGAACTTATCAGGTTTGCGTTTTTTGTACAAACGCCGATGAAATTCCACTCATTGATCCAAAGTACGCTTATGCCAATCAATCCGGTCTCACCGTAACTGTTGATGCCTCGACAAAGACGTTTGATATTAAAGTTGATCGTGCTGCGAAACGGTGATCTTGTAATTTGCTTGAATCAATGATCATTTGTTCAGTTGAATACTTTACGGAAACTTGCTAACCCTTTTTACTTTTTCAATTACAATGTACTATCGAATTTTTTTGTTGTTTCTTGTTTATTTTTGTGTTTCCGCGATGGTTAGTGCTGAACCGTCAACGCGAACGGAAACGAAAAATATTTCATACTATGCCGAAACAAATAACGAATATCAAAAAACGCAATGCGTTCTTGATGTTTCCGCACCGAAAAAGAGTCAACTTCTTCCGGTACTCGTTTGGTTTCACGGCGGCGGATTGACCGGAGGCAGTAAGGAATTTCCGAAACATCTACTTAACCGTAACATCGTTTTGATCGGTGTTGGGTATCGGCTTGCTCCGAAAGCGAAATTTCCTGAATTTCTGGAAGACGCCGCCGCTGCTGTTGCCTGGACATTTGCGAACATCGAAAAACATGGCGGCGATCCGAAAAAAATCTATGTCGGCGGTTGCAGTGCCGGAGCCTATCTTTCCGGCATGATCGGTTTGGATTCCCGCTGGCTTAAACCGTACAATATTGAACAATCCCGAATCGCCGGTCTTGTCCTTTTGACCGGTCAAATGACAACTCATTTTCATGTACGAAAAATGTTGAATTATCCGCAACCGGAATATTTTCCGATCATTGACGAAAACGCTCCGTTACATTATCTTTCAAAAAATGCGCCGTCGATTTTGTTGGTTCTTGGTGACCGCGAACGCGATAGACCGGTTCGGGTACAGGAAAATGAATTCATGGCGGCATCGCTCCGGGCAATGAAACATCCGCATGTCGAATTTTATGAAATCAAAGGTTACGACCACGGCGGCATCGGCAACGCCCCAGAAGCCTTTGAACATATCAGCCGTTTTGTAGAACAAAAATAAAAAAGATCAATTTTTTAAGAAAATACCGTGAACGGTTACAGGCGGCATCGATAAATTTTGTCTTTTTACGGACATACCAGTATGAAGATTACCGTTTTAGTTTTTTAAAAATTTTGTAATATATCCGTGGAATTTTTATTTGTATCGTTTTCTTTCCTAATCCCGCTGATATATTACAAATTCCGCTGGAATATTACAGATTTTACTATATTGATTTAAAAATTTTTTTGTTTATATTATTTAAATGTTTTGTCATTGTGTTTTAACTGTTTCAAAATATTTGAACGGTCAAAATACAATATTTTTATCCAATTCACCAATTTTCCCCCCAAAAACGATGACACGCTCAATTTTTGCAACTTTTTTTATCGGATCAATTTTTATATTGATCTTCAATGTTGTTTCTGCGGTTTTTGCTGCGGAAACGTTAA
>JAITBS010000612.1 GCA_031283515.1 Planctomycetaceae bacterium | reverse complement strand
ACAATATGTCTCACACTTGATTCAATCGCTGCCTGATGTTGTTCGTCACTGATCGGTTTGGGTAAATCAGAACACACAAAATCTTTGATTTTTTCAATTATTTTTTTGAACATAAGTATCTCTCCCTGCTTAGTTCGGTTACGCAATTTCCTGCGATAAAGATATTTCCCTGTCCTTTAGAAGTTTCAATTGCAGATGAAACATTAAGAATATTATCATTTGTCATCGTCTTGTCAATTCAACAATATTTAAATTTATCCGTTTTCTTTAATTTGCCGATAGCGCATATTTTGTACACAAAATATTACTATTTTTTTGATTATTCCTTATGAAAAAAGGACTTAGAATCAAAAAAAACGCCCCAAATCGTGGCTTTTTTGATGGTAACTTACACAACATTATAAAATATATTCTTTTGTAAACTCCGAAAAAAAATCAAAAAAAATCTGAAAAAATGCGGTCTAAAACTCTTTTCTAGGGACATTAGGTTGACTACATTGAGCAAAAATGATATTTTATTCTGATTGATTCGGTCATGTTCTTTCCGGTGAGGTAGTCCCTTTCTTTTGATTCCTAATGTAATTATGACAATAACAACACGTTTTCCGGTATTGGGTTTTATTTTATTCTTTTCTTTGTTGTCGGGTCATTGGCTTTCGGCGCAGGAAGATGAACAATGGGCAAAAATGCTGCAAGGCTTCAAAGACCCCGAACGAAAATATTTCGATACGGCATTGGAATATCTTGATTGGATGAAAACCAGTCCGTTTTGCCCGGCATCACTGAAAAAACAGATTGATTACCAAATTGCTCTTGCTCATCTTGATGTGGTGGAATCGGGAAACACCTTTCTGTCGCGCGACGAACATATTAAAAGATGTCGTGAATCATTGGAAAAATTCATCAAAGAAAATCCGCAAAGTGATTTGATGTTCGAGGCACAATCAACACTTGGTCGTCTTTTTATGGAAGAAGGGCGTATGGCAATGTTGTACGCTACCCACGAAACAACCAAAGACGCCGAACGGGAACAATATCGACTCAAAGCCCGTGATCATTTCAAAAAGGCATTGCCGTTTTTTGAAACAGCAGATAAGTTGGCGACAGAGCAGGCAAAGAAACTTCAGGCAATGCAAAAAGCGAATCCGGCAGCAGTTAAAGAAGATGTTTTGTTTGCGGCTTACGGACGTTTTCTTGCGGGAAAGATTTTAATCAATTTGACCAAAGCAGATATTGCTAAAACGTACCCCAACAACAGTAAAGAATTTAAAGACGGATTAACCGAAGTCGCTAAAGCGTTTTCGGCATTGGCAGCGAAATATGTTGAATATACGGCAGGATTCGAAGCCAAACTTTATGCCGCTAAAGCCTATAAAGATTTGAACGATTTCAAAGCAACTCGCGGCTTGCTTGGTGAATTGAACACGTTACAGGGCGATGAATTTCTGAAAATACGGAATGAATCGCTCACAATGGCTCTCGAAATGAACCTGATTGAAAAAAAACCGGAGAATTTTCTTGATTCAATAAATCGAGTTCGCGCCTGGAACGAAAATGTTCCCGCCTCGTCGAAAATCTCAAAAGAAGGTCAGCAAATTTTTATACTTGCGGCTAAAAATTTTATTACTTATGCGGAAACTGTTAAATCAAATAAATCGGAATATGATAAAGCGATTCGGGATGCGGGAGTTTTTTTGAGACAAGTTCGACAGACTTATCCTGCGTTTGCAAAGGAAGCACGCGAACTCCTGCAAAAAATCGGAGCCGTTAAAATTGATAAGAGTAAACCGGAAAATTTTGAACAAGCCAAAGAATATGCCGAAGACGATTGGCGGGAATTTACGATTGCCTACTCTGAATATCAGGAGGCTCAGGGAACTAATAAAGAGAAATTGAAAAAGAATATTGATGAAGTTGCTAATCGTTGTATTGCCTCCGTCAATTTGGCAATCAATATGCGGGAAGAAGGAACTCCCATGACCGAAATTAACACTTTACGTCTTAATCTTGTTCGGATTTATTGGTCATTGGGCAAAACACTGGAAGCGGCGGTTCTTGCCGATTATCTCACACAACATTATTCCGGTGCGCCGGATGCGGACAAAACCGCAATGATGGCGGTTCGGCTTTACCGGCAGGTGTTTGTTGAAGACAAACTCGCAGGTCATGATCCTTCTGCTGTTGCGGAACGTTTGGATAAATTGTGTGCGTTTATTATGTTGCGTTGGGAAGGTCAGGAAGTTACCGGCGAAGTTCAACTACTGCGGATTGAAACGGCAATTGACAACGGCAATATCGAAGAAGCCAAAAAATTGCTTGCCGAAACGGTTGAGGGAACACCGCAACGTGTTTCCGCAGAACTCAAAATCGGACAGTCCTTGTGGAACCGTTACGCAACACTTTCCAAATTACCCGAAGACTCCGAAGAAAAACCACAAAAGAATGATCTTGACGCTTTATTTGCCGATTCGCGAAAACAGTTGGAACTCGGATTGAACGGAAAAGTGAAACTGATTCAAGAAGATAAAATCAAAATCGATAATGCGTCCGTTCAATCCGCTTTGGCATTGGCTCAGATTTATCTCAATACGAATGAATCGGAGAAAACAATTTATTGGTTGACAAATCCGCAAGTGGGACCGTTGGCGTTGGTTGCCAAGCCTCCTGCAACTGTTGACGTTACTCTGCTCAAGAATTTACAACTGAGTGCAACAATGCTTCTTCTTCGTGCTTACGTTGGTTCGGAGCAACTCGACAAAGCGGAAGAGACAATGAAACAACTCGAAACAACCATCAAAGAGCAAGCCGCCGAAACCGGAACAGGAACAGAAGAACAAAAATTAACTCAGATTTATATTTCTCTTGGGCGGCAACTTGAAACCCGACTGAAAGAATTAAACGAATCCGGTGAAACCGGTCAAGCCGATAAAGTTGCTCAGGGATTTGAGATGTTTCTCAAACGTATTAAAGATCGCGGCGAAACGAATACATTTCAATCGCTTTACTGGGTTGCGGACACGTTTTATCGTCTTGGCAGCGGAATGTCAACGGATAAAACGGTTTCCGACAAAGCCGCCGGATATTACAAATCGGCGGGAAGCACTTACGTTGATATTCTGAAACGTCTTGCCGATGAACCGGATTGGGCTCCCGAACGCGCTGAGGATACAATTAAGGTTCGTTTGGCTGAGTCCTTACGATGTGTTGCTCCCAACGAAAAAGATAAAGAACGGCGCGAAAAAATCTTCAACTCCGCAATGAAATATGTTGCCGATTTGCTTGAAGAATCGGAAAATCGTATCGATATTCAGATTGAAGCGGCGAAGACATTGGAGGCTTGGGGGAAGAATGATGCGTCGAAGTTAGTTCGTGCGGTGGCGGGGCGATTTCCTTCGGCGAATGTTTGGGGCTGGAACGGAATTATCAAACGAACTTCGGTCAATGTTGATCGTTTTGCGGAATTTTATTACGAAGCGTATTGGAGTAAATTCCGTTGCGTTATTGACATTGCTAAAAATGAAAAAGAGACGTCGAAAAAGGAAAAACTTCTTGTGGATGCGGAGCGTGATTTTGTTGCCTTAGTTCAGTTGCGTCCACAACTTGGCGGGCAGGAATGGTTTGCTCGATTTGATCAGGTGTACAAGAGTTTGGAGCGTGCTAACGGAAAATCCAAACCGGCGGGAATTAAGGAATTGTTTAAAACTCTTGGCGAAACACAAATCACCGTTCAGGAGGTGGACAATGTTCAAACTCCCGCAGAACCGGAAACAAAAACAGTTGCGGAAACTCCCCAAAAACCTAAAAAGCAAGCCAAAACAACCACAAAATCCAAAAAGGATTCAAGTAATCTTGGTATTTTTATTGGTATTGGAGTTGCGGTCATTTTTGTACCGGTTGCCTTCTTTATTGTATTTCGAAAGAAAAAACGATAATTACCGTCTTTGCCGAAATTCCGCCGAATAATTACAAAATTACAAAATTACAAAATTACAAAATTACAAAATTACAAAATTACAAAAATTACAAAAATTACAAAATTACAAAATTACAAAATTACAAAATTACAAAATTACAAAAATTATAATATATCAGTGGAATTTTTATTTTTCCTACGTCCTGAAAGGACAACATAAGCCAGCCCTACCCAACGGGTAGGGTCAAAGTTATCGCCAACAAGATCGCCCTGAAAGGGCAGGATATAGTTGAGAGTGGAGAGTTGATAGTTGATAGTGTCGCAATGCGGAATATTGACCATTGACTAAAACGTTCCGGCAATAATTCGCTTGCGAACTCTCCACTATCAACTCTCAACTATCCACTAATATCTTGCCCTTTCAGGGCGAGGAGGAACAAAACAATACGTAAAAAACAATAATTCCACTAATATATTACAAAAAGAGTTAAGGAGATTTTTTATGAGTAATTATGCTGATGTCATTTTATTTTGTATTGCGTCTGCGGGCATGGCGTTGCTCTTGGTTCGAGGTATGATTTTTGAGCCGTTTCGTGTTTTTTTGGCGCAACGTGTTGAGCGAATAAAGCAGGAACGGGCAGAAAATAATTTGCCGCATCGATTTACGTTTGTGGAGTTTTGGCACAAGGTGTTTC
>JAITBS010000493.1 GCA_031283515.1 Planctomycetaceae bacterium | reverse complement strand
CGTAGGTCGCGCTTCGCTTGACCTACGGTTATGAAAATACCACCCTTTCAGGGTGAAGACCCCCAAACAGAAATTCCACTGATAGATTACGAAAATGAGTCATTTTCCAGTTGGAAATGACTCATTTCCAGTTGAGAATAACTCGGTTTTACCAAAGAATAAGCTGGTTTGACAAAGATTTTGGGCAATACAGAAAGAAAAAATCGCCGCAATTGTTTTGACCTACCCGTTGTGTAGGGCTGGTTTATGTTGTCTAGGAGAAAATAATTCCGCTGATAGATTACTCTGCTTTTAACTTGCTTCTCAGAGTGTTACCGCGAACCGGATCATGGAGTGCAAAATCGAGAAACGCTTTATAGTACGACTCAAAACTCCCAATATCATACCGATATTCTCCGGGCGGCAGGCGAACTCCCAAAATTTTTTTCCGATCACGGATCATCAGACTGATTGCATCCGTCAACTGAATACTACCATCATTTCCAGGTTCGGTACGGTGAAGATAATCAAAAATGTCCGGCGTAAAAACATAGCGTGCCGCCACCGCTAATGTACTCGGAGTTTCTTCTGCAGTCGGTTTCTCCACAATATCATCAAGTTCAAAAAAATCACCCGACAATTCTTTGGGTTTGGCAATCCCATAATAGATCACTTCGTTGCGCGGTACTTCATCGAACGCAATCACTCCTTTAATTTCACTGCTATTGCGTTCAAAAAGATCGATCATGCGCCGGACAATACCCGAAGAAACATAACGCCCAAGAATTGTATCGCCCAACGCCACAACAAAACGATGTCCATGAACAAACGGCTCCGCACAAAGCACCGCATGACCAAGACCACTTTGATGACGTTGCCGTGTGTAAAAATACTCTGCGTCTTCCCGCTCAAAAGCTAACTCCGCTAATAAATCTTCTTTGCCGTTCAATCTAAGATAACGGATTAACTCATTGTTAATATCAAAATGATCTTCGATAGCGGTTTTGCCCGGTCCGGTAATGAAAAGAAATCGGCTCAACCGGCATTGAATCAATTCTTCAACAACATGTTGAACAACCGGTTTACCTCCAACCGGCAACATTTCTTTCGGTTGACTTTTGGTTAACGGCAAGAGTTCCGTCCCCCGACCCGCAACCGGAATAATCGCCAGATCAATCATATTGTTAATGAATAGTTGATAGTGAATAGTTATTAATGAATAGTTGGTAGGGAATAGTGAATAGTTATTGTTGAGTAAACGGATTCAAAACATCTCAGTAGATAATACGCTTACGCAACTATTCACTATTCACTCTTAACTCTTAACTATTTTTCTGATTTATCTTTTTTCGATAGAACAAGATTTTTGTCCCAATTTACAGGTTTCGAGACTTTTCCATCTTCGTTTGTAGCGAAATGTTTTGTAATCGAATCGAGTTTTTGTGCTGTTGTGGCAATAGAAGTTACGGCGTCGGCGGCTTCGGTTACGGCAACCGTATTCTCATCCGCTGTCTTGCTCAGTTGAGAAACTGCGGAATTAACATCGTTAAGACTTTGCGTTTGCTCTTCCGATTCATGGCTGATTTTAGCAATAATTTCATTAACCTGATTAACTTGTTCAGCAATAGAATTGAGTGATTCGGAAGTTTCACTCGCAACCCGACTGCCAATATTAACCTGATGAATTGATTCTTCGATCAGTCCGGCGGTTTCTTTTGCAGCCTTCGCACTTCGTGCGGCAAGACTACGAACCTCCTCCGCAACAACCGCAAAACCTTTACCGTGTTGTCCAGCGCGTGCCGCTTCCACTGCGGCATTGAGTGCAAGCAGGTTGGTTTGGAACGCAATATCGTCAATCACCCGAATAATTTTTTTGATTTCTTCCGAACTTTTTGTAATACCGTTCATCGAACCAATCATTCGGTTCATTTTTTCCTGACCTTCGGTTGTTCCTTTGTGTGCTTTGTTCGCAAGCACTTCGGCATTTCGGGCATTATCGGCGGTTTGCCGTGTCTGCGTATTCAACTGACCAATCGAACCGGAAACCTCCTTCAACTGAGACGCACTCTCACTCATGTTGGAAACAAGACGTTGATTCGTGTGTGTTAAATTTTCACCTTCTATTGTTATGGCACCCGCCAATATCTTCAAATCTTTAATTGAATCATAAAAACTATAACGCATTTCAATTAAAGCGTTACCAAGTATGTCGTGTTCCGAGTTTAACGGAACCCAAACCCGAAGATCGCCTTTTGAAATAGTCAATGCAACTTCGGTTTTTTCCTTGAACGAAGACGCAACCAGTTCAAAAGCACAAGCCAGAATTTCCAATTCATCATTGGTGTGAACATCCAGATTCATCTCAAAACCGCCTTCCGATAACTCTTTTGCGGCAATCGTCATTTGCTGAATCGGTCCCACAATCCGACGAATTGTAAACCAAAGAAGCAATACAAAGAATAAAAGTCCAATTAACGCAATCGTAAGGTTACTCAAAATATTGGATTTGACAATTGCTGTCGCATGTTCAATCGGTATTCCGGCAAAAATAATACCAAGAACTTTACCGCTTTCCGCCGCAATCGGAAAATAAAACACTTTCATTTTCCGTCCTAAAATATTGGATTCGCCGTAATATTCTTTTTTATCTTCGAAAATGACTTTAGTAATAACCGGATCGGTGAGTTGTGTTCCCACAGCCGCAGAACCGTCTTTTTGCCGCAATGTTGTCACATAGCGTGTTTTTTCGACAAATGTGGTACTTTCGACTCCGAATGTGTCAAACAGATGGTTGACCCACGCTTCCGTATCAATTCGAAAACCACTCGAAATGACTCCAAGTAAAGTTCCGTCGGAATCGAAAATAGGAGCCGCTCCACGAAGAGAGAGTGGAATTGTTGGGGTACTTTCAAAAAAAACACCGGCTTTTTTCTGTTCCAAAGCGTATTTAATACTTTCTGTTTGTTTCAAGGGATCACCGAATTTCTGACGGTTGGCGGTTCGAGCCAATACGGTGCCTTCGGTATCAATAATCGTGAAAAACTCACACTTCTTCAAGGATTCGTAATCGTCGAAAACCTTGAAAATAGCGTCTCGATCTTTATTTTTGACGGCGGTGATCATGACTTCCGAATAGGAAATGGCTTTGGTTTGTTCCAAAGTCAATGCTTGAAGCATTTGGATTTCCTTTTTGATATCGCGTCCAATCACGCTGATATCCTCTTCCGAATTTTTCTGAACAAAATTACTGAATTTGACGGTGCTTACGGAAAGTGTCAATCCCATCAGTAAGCAGGTCATCACAATGACCGGAAGCAAAATTTTAGACTGAATCCCTTTAAAAATTTTCATAGCGTTTTGAGAACTCCCTAAAAACAGAGCATTTCATCTGAAAATTTCCATTGATTCTCATTTTTCAAAGGCAATTTTTGTAGAAAACAAGTTTTAGAAGTTCCTTTTACTCCAATGGTGAAAAATTGTTTGTGGAAATATTTAATTGGAAACGAAAAAGTGTTTTTTAGCAATTCCCAATAAATTTTGAAATGGCAGATCGCTATAAGATAGGTTATTTTCAGAATATTGCAAGATATTAATGAAATTTTTTTATCAATATTTTTCTATCTATTCCGTTGTGATCTTATTCTTTGCTAGACGATCTTTCGCCGGAACAGTGCCTAACCTCAATAAAATCAAAGTCGAGAACGAGAATAATGATAAAAAACCTTGCAATATCGCCGACTTGCAGCTCTACATTGACCGATTGCAGCCCTCCACTCTCCACTATCAACTTTCCACTATCAACTACTAACTCTATTGTTGACAACGGACGGAAAATCTGGAAAATCTGAAGATTCCGAAAAAACTGATTAAAGAAAACAGATAAAATTTAACGATAATAACAATGTTGGAATATTTTGTGATATTTCCCTGAAACCATTTTCCTGATTGTTCACTACGATGCCGATCCATCAAAATTTTTCCGGTGAATCTTTTTCTAAACGTGATTCCCGATCTTTCGGCTTTCCCGAATTTTCATCCGGTTCATCCGACTGGTTTGAAAGAAAAAATACGTTTTCCAGCTCCGGTAATACAGAAGAGGAACCAGAACGTGTCAATACGGAATTTGATTCGATCCGTCGTTCTTCGGTATTTTCCGGTTCTTCGGGTACGAGTGCAGATCGGGGATCGTCAGCCGCACATTCGCAACATCTTCAAGGTCAGGAGGAGATTGATCATCGTGAAAATCAACTCAATGCCCGAATGGCTCAATTTGAAACTTTGGTTCGGAATACCAAGCTTTCAATACAAGCCAAAATGGACGAAGTAACCCAACGGGATGCCCAATTAAAAGCAATGGAAGAACACCTTCTGTCGCAACGCCGTAATATTGAAGAACAAGTTGAGAGAGAAAAACGTGAACTGGAAAACGCTCGTCTTGAAATTCAGACACGGAAAAATGAAATTGAAGATCGATTGAAACGCCGTGAACAGGAATTGGCAAATATTGCCGCCGACCGTGAACGGGAACTCACGAGCCGTGCCGAAAATTATCGGCAACAACTAGAAGCAAAATTACTCGAATGTAAATCGGATTACCAAGTTCGGTATGAAAGAAAATGTAAAGAAATCGAAGCAGAATTTATGCAACGGTTTGTTGAGGAAAAAACCAATTTCGATGCTCAACAGAAAAAAATTGAAGAAGATTTCGATACACGTGTTCATCAATTGGATCGGGAAATTGAAGCGAAAAAGAATGAACTTGAAAACCGCTTCACGGCTCGGTATGACGAATTGGAGCGGCAGTTTGAACTGAAAAAGAAGGAACTCGAAGAAAATACAGAACGCCGCGTCAAACGAATTAATGAAGAATATACTCAAAAACGAACAGAAACCGAAACTCGTTTTGACCGGCGCGAAGAACAACTTTCACGGCGTGAGGTAATTATTCGGCAAGCAGAAGAGGAATGGTCACGGCGTCGTGATGCGTTTGAGAGTCAGTGGAACGAATTTGATCAACTCCGCAAAACTAAAACAGATGAAATTCTTCGCCGTGAAGCAAAATTAGAAGAACACGATCGTTTTCTGGTTGATCTGGAAGCAACCTTGAAAAAGAAAGAAATTGAACTCACCGCTCTTGATGAAGCATTCAAAGCACGGGAGTGTCAAATCGCGCTTGATGCCAAAAAATATGCCAACCTCCAACAAATGGAAGTTGAAACGATTGAGGCACAAACAGAGATTAGCCGGATGCGTGAATCATTGGTTCGGGAGCGGTATCAGATGCAGAAAACGATTGAATCGGAACGAAAACGGCTTCGCGATAGCCAAGAACTCGCCATGAAACGTCTTGAAGAAGAACGGCAGGAAATGAGCCAACAAAACAAACGTTTAGAACAAATGCGTTCGGCGTTGGACAGATCTCGCGACGAACTCGGACGAATGCACCGTGAAACACTTGAAATCCGTTTAGCAACAGAAGAACTTTGGCTGCGTTTATCAGGGGAAAGCACTTCGGCAGATCTCAAAGAATCTATTAGCAAGATCCGAACACGTTTAGCGGAACAATATCAGGAAGCGGCATTGCGGCTTGAAGATCAAAAGATGGAATTAAAAATGACGCGGGAACAAATGCTCCAACAGCATGAGAAATTGCTCGCACGGCGTGAAGAACTTGATCGGTGGGCAACACGGTGTGAAACGGCGTTGGCGGAACGTGAAAAGACTCTCAAAGATCGCGAACAAGAATTGGATCGGCGTCAGGTCAATGTGGACGAAATTCTTCGGCGTTCCCAACAGGAACGCGCCGAAATGGAAAAAGAAGTCCGGCTTCTACAAAATCAAATCAACCGCGCTCTCGAAAAACGCGCCGCATAAAAAGAACACATTCTGTATGTTTTGTTTCGGCGGAGTTTTCGTCAAATATTGTTTAGCCGGTTACAAGGTTGGTCGTAACAGTTGATCCGTAATGACGACAGGTTTGGTGTTTTCAATTGCCGTCCGTCAACAGAGGAACATCTGTGGAACATCCGTTTCAGGGCGAAATTGTTGGTGATGATTGTGTAACTCTACCCGTTGGGTAGGGCTGGCTTATCTTGTCCTTTCAGGACGAGGAGGAACTGAATAATGCGGCTGAATAATGCGTAAAAATAATAATTCCACTGATATATTACCATTATTTTACTTTAACTTCGTGAATCCAATGAAATTTTGGCGGAGGACTTCCTGATATTAAGGAAC
>JAITBS010000458.1 GCA_031283515.1 Planctomycetaceae bacterium | reverse complement strand
GATGTTTTTATCAATAGGGAACTTCTAAAAACCTCATGTAAAATTTATTTTTAGTAGGAACGCGGTCGTCTCGACCGCATATTTAAGCGTTTGTCATGCAGGCGGGACGCCCGCGTTCCTACTAAAATTAGTTTTTAGAAGTTCCCAAGACATTTTACCGATTTTGCGGAAGAAGTTAGGGATGGTAAAATAGATAGATTGGGCGGCACGGGATTCGAACCTGTGACCTCTGCCGTGTGAAAGCAACGCTCTAACCAACTGAGCTAGCCGCCCATTTCTTTGCAATGTTAATGAAAAAATCAAAAATAATTTAGATTTCGCTTTAAATTCCTCATTTCATTATCAGTTAAATTTTCGGATTCGCATTGTAAACAATTCCGTCTTCATTGTCAATTCCCAATGTCTTTTCGGTGAAACATTTTATCCTCATCATTTTACCGCCAACATTTTACCGGAATTTTCGGATAAGAATTGCGGATGCTTGAGATTGCGGATTTACAGCAATTTTAATGAACGATTGACCGCTTGGTGTATTGTTTTCCTGATCGGGTGTTACCGGACATTCGGGGTCTGGTGTTGAAAAATTCAAGGTCGGAAACAATAATTCCCTTTCCAACGCAAGAACACTCGCAACTAATTCCACTGCTCCGCTTCCAGCTCCCAAATTACCAAAAAATCCCTTTGTTGCACTCAATGGAATTGCTTTTTTCCGATTCCCAAAAACATCGTTAATCGCCAACGCTTCGGCATGATCCGAATCACGAGTTCCAAGACCATGGGTATTGATATGACCAATCTGTTCCGGCTCCATGCCGCTCCGTTTCAGTACATCGCACAAAACACTCCGAATCACTTCACGTCTTCGGTCTGTTTTCGTTCGGTCATAACGGGTTCGATAGGAACCACAAATCACTTCTCCCCAAATAGTTGCACCGCGTTTTTGTGCATGTTCCAGTTCTTCCAAGACGAGGGAACCAGCTCCTTCGCCAAGAACGGTTCCATCCCGATACCGATCAAACGGTTTGCACTCAGTTGTCGTCAGTTCTTCCTGCTGAATCGCATGGAGCATCTTCATCGGATGTAACCGGCTGCCGGTTGTCCCAACAAGCATAATGTCCGCACGCCCCGAAGCAATAATCTCAACCGATTCACCAACACACGCCCCAATAGACGCTTCCCGCAAGGTAATCGAATTACTCGGACCATGAAAATTATTGATAATTGCAATATGACTTGCCGGCATGTTTGTCAGATATTTTAGTTGCCAGAGCGGTTGCATTTTTGTGAGTCCTTCAGACGCCCAGCGCGAAAAATCAAAACCCAATATCTCTTCCGGATTTTTTGAACTTCTTGAACAATCACAACACGCCCGAATCCCGTCAATCACATCATCAACAGTTGTCAAAATATAATCTGAACCAAACGAAACTCCAAGACGTTGAGACGGAAACTGCCCTAATTGGATATTGGCGTGATAAAGAGCTTGGCAACTGGAAGCAACCGCCATCTGAATCTCACGCGACATAATTTTCAGACCTTTTTTGATTATTTTTTTCTGCGCAACATCGTGCAAATCAAAATCTTCGATTTTTCCCTCAAAAAGCGCAGGAGCAGCAATAGGCACCGAACTTACCGCCTCACCACTCCAAAGAAAAGGACGAACCGCCCCTTTTCGGGAAACCAACGCCTCCCGGAAATGCTCAAGAGAAGAAGGCAAAGGACTGATCAATCCCATACCTGTAATCACAACACGACATCTATTCATGAAAAAAACTTTTCGTAATCAGAAAAAAGAAAAAATACCGCCTAAGTTTACTTTGTTTTTTTGATTCGAACAGCTTTGAAACCAAAAAATCGTTTGAATCTGGAAAAATCACGTCAAAAAATAAGAAATATAACAAATTTGACGATCTCAGATCATATTTTATTACAACATGTTATCCTAATGTTTTATCGTTAACGAGTTCGTGAATCAACTTCGTTATTCCATCTTTTGTTGGAGTTACTTCGGTGAATCCTTCTTTTTTCAGAACAATTGATTGAATACGGAAAACTTTTGTCGGTGAACCGGAAACTCCGCAACGATCTAAATCTGCTCCAATATCATCAAGATTCCATTGTTCGATAAGCCGGTTTTGTTTTTTAAGTTCGTTGATTTGTTCTGGTGCTGCTTCTGCGGGGACTCGATAATTTTTGTATTTCATCATACGTTTTGCCGAACACGGACGCGGCGTATTGGCGGTTTCAATGACTGTCAGAAGAACCGGCAATTTGACTCGAACCATTTCCCAACCATTCCCGATATTCCGTCGAATTGTTGCTTTACCGTTTTGAATTTTGTCAATCTCCTCCACATAGGTTATTTGAGGAATCCCGAGTTTTTCGGCACACTGTGGTCCGGTTTGGGCGGTATCGCCGTCAATTGCTTGACGACCTGTAAAAACAAAATCAAAATGATTAACTGTTTTAACTGCCTGAGAAAGAATATAACTTGTTGCCAACGTATCGCTTGCTGCGGCACGCCGATCCGTAATCAAGACAGCTCGATCTGCTCCGCGAAACAAACAGTCACGCAAAACATCTGCTGCTTTGGGAGGTCCCATCGAAATAACTGTTACTGTACCGCCAAAACGTTGTTTTATATCCAGTGCTGTTTCCAATGCGTGGAGATCGTCGGGATTGAAAATTGTCGGCAATACAGCACGGTTGACTGTTCCGTCCTCTTTCATGGCGTTGACTGTAATATTGGCAGTATTGGGAACCTGTTTAACAAGAACTATCGAATGATACATTAATTTATTGTGATGTTTAGTTTTTTGGGATTTGAAAAATATTGAAAGCAGTTTTTTAGAAGTTATCAAAAATGATTAACTATATTTTGGCAAGAAAAATTGAAATTTCAAGGGGGTTTTAATTTTAGGAGTTATTTTTTTAGTGAATAGCGGACAGTGAAGAGTTGAGAGTTGATAGTGGAGAGTATCGCAAGCGGAGTAATACCGTTTTGATAGTAATCCGCTTTGCGGCACTCTCAACTCTTCCTACTACATAATAACCAGCCAGCCGAAACCCGATTCCAAGTTCCCGTAAAACTGATTTCACGCGGTTTGGTGTGCGTAACGAACGCTGCCGCACAACAAGAAAAAAAAACTCAAGAAAAAAAAACTCAAGAAAAAAATCGTAAAGAAGCAAAAAATCTCTCAAACAAATTTTTTGCTAAAAATGACTTTTATTTCTAAAGTTTTTCTCTATAATACTTGCTTTGATTACGTCATCATTATTAGTTACTGATACCATTTGCCAGACTCAACCGAAAATATTAACAACTGTTCTAAAGTGAACTTTTTAATCATTTTTTTGTATCGATATATATCATAACCTATTTGTAATCAATAGTTTAACGTCAATTCCCGCACATGGTGAACAACGCCGTTTTGAAGAGTGAACCGTGCAGTGAACAGCCGCTTGTATGTTTTTGTAGGGCGACCTTCACCGAAAGTCCATGTTGCCGATAGGTAATCATAAATCAGATTATTTGTACAAAATTTATCGAAATTGCAATTGTCAAAAAATCGGAGAATATTGTGAAGAATGTATATAAACTTATAAAGATAACAAAACCAATAAAAGTTACAATTAGATTAGTCGTAAAAAGTAATTCATCCGAAAACTCAATGTGTAAATAAAACTTGGGTTCCCAATAGGATATTTCAGTTTTTATTTCGTAACGTTTATACATTTCATCGTCTTTAATAATAGAATAGGAATTTAATTTTTATGCGAACAGTTAAGATATTCGATACAACATTACGTGATGGAGAACAATCGCCCGGAGCGAGTATGAATTTGAGTGAAAAACTCGAAGTGGCTAACGCATTATCGGAACTCGGTGTCGATATGATTGAAGCAGGGTTTGCGATTGCTTCACCGGGTGATTTTGAATCTGTACAAGAAGTCGCCCGAACAGTTAAAGGAAGCGGTGTTTGTAGTTTAGCACGTTGTGTTACTAAAGATATTGACGCTGCAGCCGAAGCACTCAAAGATGCCGAACAACCAAGAATTCATGTCTTTCTTGCAACAAGTCCAATTCACCGTGAGTACAAACTTCGGATGACTCCCAAACAGAATATCGAAACCGCTGTTGAATCTGTTAAATATGCACGGAAATTTTGTTCCGATGTTGAATTTTCCGCAGAAGATTCAACACGTACAGAAATTGATCATCTTTGCCGTATTGTTGAAGCGGTTATCAATGCCGGAGCGTCAACGGTTAATATTCCAGATACGGTTGGTTATGCCACACCCAACGAAATGTATCAACGTATTCGTGATTTGTTCGAACATGTTCCGAATATTGATCGTGCGGTAATTAGTGTACATAATCATGATGATCTTGGTATGGCGGTAGCAACAAGTCTTGCGGCAGTTCGTGCGGGTGCAGGACAAGTGGAGTGTACAATTAACGGTCTTGGCGAACGCGCCGGCAATTGTTCATTGGAAGAAGTGGTGATGGCTCTGAAAACCCGAAACGATGTGTACAACGCCGGAACAAAAATTGTAACACAACGTCTTGTTCCAATAAGCCGGTTAGTTTCAACTGTTACAGGATTAAAAGTGCCCCGTAATAAGGCAATTGTCGGTCAAAACGCCTTTGCCCATGAATCAGGTATTCATCAGGACGGAATGCTCAAAAATCCGACAACGTACGAAATTATGGTTCCGGCAGATGTTGGTTTTCAGAAAACGGATTTGGTACTCGGTAAACACAGTGGTCGTGCGGCGTTGGCAGATCGTGCCAAAACACTCGGTTATGAACTGGATATAAAACAACTAAACAATGTCTTTGAAGAATTTAAAAAACTCGCAGACCGAAAAAAGAATATTTATGACGACGATATTCGTGCGTTAATTGAACAACAGATTCATGAAAAAAAGGATAAACCGGAAGAATTGAGTTGGAGTTTTGTTTCGTATGATTTACGTTGCCGAACCGGTAAGGAACCGTATATTGTGTTAAAATTACGCTACGGAAATTGCGAATACACCAAAGAAACCAGCGGCGGCGATGGTCCTATTGATGCGATTTTCTTTGCTATTCGAGAACTAACAGAAAAAGATATTTCAATGAAAGAATATATGGTACAAAGTGTAACAGATGGAGAAGATGCACAAGGTGAAGTGGCGATCCTCATTAACCAAAGCGGTGAAATTTTTCGTGGTCATGGTGTTTCGACGGATATTATCGAAGCCAGTACCATTGCCATTCTGAATGCCGTCAACAGAATGTTATAAAAAATAATCAGGACAGAGAAAATATACTTCTCGTCGTTATACTTTACATTGTTATAAATTAGATTTTTTGTACTACTAAATTGAATTAAGTATGAATATAATAGATATCCACAGAATAGTAATATGGTAATCAATATAATACGGAATAATTTAATCGAGTTTACTCCAATCCATGACAGTCCCACTTTTCGGCTGACAAAGCCGTACGAATATCTCTTTACTGATCTTATCATTAATTGATCGAACACTGCGATCTGCAAATGCACAATTAACAATTCCGGGATGCCAAGAAGATGGGCGAGCATGTTCATAGATTCCTTGAGTTTTTTTGAAATTACGATCATCATTGATCCATAGAACAACAGCAGCATGAAAACTATCGTAACCATGCCAAGAAGCATCCGCTTCCGTGCCAAGAGCTGTTAATGAACCGGTAACCGGTATGGTTGGTGTAACATGTGTTGTAACTGTATTATTCCCCGGATAACAAAAACCAACATCACTCTCTGCATGACCGATATAAAAACCATAGCTATCTTCTAAATTTCGATACCAAGGCATGGTATTCAAATTTTCGGAAAGAATCATTGTCATACTTGTTCCATCATTACTCGAAACATAATCTACGGAAACAGTCGTTTTAATACGATTGGGAGAGAATGTCCAACCTCCTCCAACATCAGTAATATTATCAAATGACGCCAGATCAAAACTCGTTGCATCTTCTTTTCGCGCCGGCTCATAAAGCGACCATATTCCTCCCGGAACCATGTGATCATCCCAAGAACCGATTGAGTTTTGATAACCACCATTGATAACGTAAAATAAAGTTGTTTTTCCTACAGGATTATACGCACCGTTAACACCACTTCGACATTGTAACGTTGGAATTATTAATGAGTCAAAATCTTCATAATTTTCTTGTTGAGCTCGATTCCAAGCGGTATTCATTTCGATATACGGCATAATATGTACAACCCAATTGGCAAAAATATCTCTTTGGACGGTGTTATGATTTTCGTCCTCGACACTCTTTTCGCCAATTTTAGCACGAATTGGTGGGATATGTCCTCGTGCCGAGTCATAACCGAGAAAGGCAACAGCGAGTTGACTTTCGTTATTGATACATGTTGTTCGCCTTCCCGCTTCTCGTGCGGCATTAACTGCTGGAAGTAATAATCCGGCAAGCAAACTGATAATACTAATAACGACAAGTAATTCGACTAACGTAAATCCGCGAAAAAATCTGATTTTCATCTTAATTCTCCTTAAAATAAAGATGTATTGAAAATTTAAACAGATTATATAACAAATAATCTGTTTTTGCTAAAGTGGGAAAAATACAACGCCGAGAAACGGCAACAGAAATATCGCTCTTAGATCAGGAGCGACACGTAACTAAAATTAGGCTCCTTCCCACCGACCAAAGTGGTGTATTACATGTTCAAAATGCAATACTGAATTATACCCATAACGCAGGACGCGACGCTCCCCGAACGGGAGCCACGCAACTTTCCTGGTTAAGTAATATTCTACCCGGAAAATCCGGTTGGTCGGTAGAAAATTACAGTTCGCCTAAGCGATTTTAGTTTTGTTGACGTACTCGATTTTTTTAATACCCGAACAAAAATTCGGGCAACTTATTTTTCAAAATGTAATTTGATCTCCAAATATCGAAAATTAAAAAAACTGAAATCATTGTTTTAAGATAATACACGAAAACAAAAATTATGTCAAGTCCCCAGAAATATTTTTTCCAGACTCGGCGGAAATCACCTCTCAAAAAGTTTGTGATAGTCCATTTTATTTTTTGAGAATACGAACGATATGAAAAAACAAAATAAACAAAAAA
>JAITBS010000456.1 GCA_031283515.1 Planctomycetaceae bacterium | reverse complement strand
CGCGGATAATACGGATTTTTTTAGTGAATACGGATATTCGCGGAGAATGGAAATGACGATTTTAGTATCAATAAAATTATATTATTTATTTAGGTTTATTTATTATTACGTAAAATATTAATTATTGAGTTAGTCTTTAATAATTTCTTGCATCCCACCCTCTTTATCCCTTTAAAATAATTGATTTCTACCATACAAAGGCATCATTTCCATTCTCCGTGTTTATCAGTATTCACTAAAAAAATCCGTATTATCCGCGTTTAAAAATTCCGCTGATATATTACCTAGAATTTTCACCCCTCGAAAAAAATCGCGTTCCGAATTTATTTTCGACGGGTGAAATCGCGTTGCGATTTTACCCATCGCTATTTTGGAGTTGTTCCTACGGGACAAGGTTGATGTTTTGATTAAAATTAAATTTTTCTTTGTGGTTTAAAATTAATTTTTAGAGATTCCCTTATGATTATTGTCTTTTCTGAGGGACACTATTGACAATGTTCCAAAAAGTTTTTAGATTTTTAGTAATCTGGTTCTTTTTTGGAATGTACATTATCTTAACCCTACACCAATAACAATGAAACGTTTATTGTCTCAATCAGTTGTTTTCTTGTTGATTATTTTCATCGCGGTACAAGTTTCCGCTCAGTCAATTCTTGAAAAACTCAAATCCGGAGTTCATAAACCGCCAATGCTTGAAAAGATGCTTGCCGGAGCAATGAAAGAGGTTGAGTCTATTGTTTTTACCATTCGGATTCCGGGACGTGATCACTGGTATGTAACATTCGGTAATTACTCAGGACAACAACATGACCCCAAAAATCTGGCGTGGAAAGAAGAAGATGGTTTACTTTGGGGTTATGGCGAAGGCGCGGCTCTCGTTAAACAGAATCTCCGAACCGGTGAATTAACCCTATTACTCGAAGATGAAAAAGGCGGAATCCGTGACCCGCAACTCCATTATGACGGTCAGAAAATCCTTTTTTCGTACCGACCAAGCGGAACACATCAATATCATCTGTACGAAATCGGTATTGATGGACAAAATTTACGGCAGATTACCGATGGTATCTACGACGATATTGAACCGACTTACTGTCCCGATCATTCAATCATTTTCTGTTCATCACGTTGTAAACGTTTTGTTAATTGCTGGCATACACCGGTTGCGTCATTATTTCGTTGTGATGCTGACGGTCAGAATATCCGGCTTTTATCGAGTAATAATGATCATGATAATACACCTTGGATGTTGCCGGATGGTCGTGTTTTGTACATGCGTTGGGAATATGTTGACCGGTCTCAAGTTCATTATCATCACCTTTGGACAATGAACCCTGATGGAACACAACAAATGGTTTATTTCGGTAACTTGCATCCTGGTATTGCGATGCTCGACGCTAAACCAATTCCCGATACCGATAAAGTTGTTTCGATTTTTTCCCCAGGTCACGGTGCACCGGAACATTTTGGTTTTATCAATATTATTTCGCCGAAAAAAGGACCCGATGATCAAGGAAACGCACGGCAACTTGGGAAAGGTTGGTTCAAAGACCCGTATCCGATTAGCGAAGATTGTTTTCTCGCAGCAAATAATGATACAATTTGGCTGGTCAACGGTGAAGGACATTTCGAACCGCTGTTCAATTTGCCGAAAGAATTTTTAGACAAAAAATTCGCTGTTCATGAACCGCGTCCCATCATTCCAAGACCACGTGAGGAACTTGTTGGAAACCGTGTTGATTTGTCAAAATCGACCGGTTATGTCGTTTTGGAAGACGTTTATCATGGTCGGTCATTGCAAGGTCTGGAACACGGCAAAATCAAAAAACTTCTCGTACTGAAACAACTCCCAAAACCAATCAATTTTTCCGGCGGTATGGAACCATTGACGATTGGCGGTTCATTTACATTGGCGGAAATTCTGGGAACAATTCCTGTTGCGGATGACGGTTCCGCTTATGCCGAACTTCCGGCGTTACAATCAATCTTTTTCGTTGCGCTGGACGAAAATGATCTGGCGGTAAAACGAATGCACAGTTTTCTAACACTTCAACCCGGTGAAACAATGGCATGTATTGGTTGTCATGAAGAGCGAACCGAAGCTCCGAAAACATCGTTGCCCACACTCAAAGCAGTACGGCGTTCTCCTGCAAAACCGGAACCAATTGCCGGTGTTCCGTCCATTATTGATTTTCCGCGCGATATTCAACCGGTTCTCGATAAATATTGTATTTCCTGCCATTGTCCGGAAAATTACGGAGGTAAACTCGATTTGACCGGAGACAAAACATCAATGCATTCCATGTCGTATATTCGATTAACATTACATGGTCAATGGGTTGTTGATAACCGGAATCGACCGAAAAGTAATTTTAAAATTTACGAAATCGGCAGCGGAGTCAGTACGTTACTGAAATTTATTGAACCGCCGCATTACGACGTCAAACTTTCGCCGGAGGAAAAAAATCTTATTCGGCTTTGGATTGACACGAGTGCAACTTATCCGGGAACTTATGTTTCACTTCGCAGCGGGGTGTATTATCCGAACATTAATTGTACACCTCTTGTGCAGCGTTGCGGAGAATGTCATGCGTCACAGGAGACGCGGGAAGGCAAAGTGAAAGCGTGGGAAGGTTGGTCATTTCCGCGTCATCATCTCCAATGGGGAGGAACGGTTACGAATATTTCCAATCCGGAACGGTCATTTTTACTCCGTGCATCACTTGCTCAAGAAGCGGGAGGACTTGGTATTTGTTCAAAAATTGTTTTTGAAAACAAGGATGATCCGTTGTATCGGGAAATATTGCAGAGCCTTCAGCGAACACACCAACAACTTGAAACCGGAAAACGTTTTGATATACCGGATTTTCGTCCGAACGACGATTATATTCGGGAGATGCAGAAATATGGTTTTGTGAAAAAAGACCTTGCTCCCAATGAAACGTTTGATTATTACCGTGCGGAAAAGGAATATTTTGATTCCTGGTATTATAATCCGGCAATTCGTGATGTCAAAGCAGCAGCGCATTAACTCAAATTTGTATCTTCATTGCACTTGACAATTCGGTTTTCATTTTTGACAGGATAAACTGATTTTGACAAGATAAGCCGAATTTTAAAGTATAATGGGGAGCATTCCCATTCCGTGTCGATTTATGATCATCCCCAAAAAACAATTTCAGTTTTTGCCTTGCCAATCCGGTGTCAACAAAATGTCATTTTGTCAACACTGGAACCATTACCTTTTTTCAAGGTGAAGCCGCTTGAAGTTTTGAAAAAACGAAAAGCGGTCATTTTTATAATCCCTGATAAAAAGGTTTATAAAATATCGGCAATCGACATGGAATCGGATTGTTCCCTATTACTTATAGAAATTAAAATTTATGGAATCAGTGCAATTGCACCGCCGACAGCAGCGGATTCGAACAGGATAGCCCGAACCGAAATCGGTAATGGATCAAGCATGTGCGGTGCGCAATTTCCGACACGGTAATGCCCTAAGGTATAAACACATTCGTTTGGAGGAGTGATTCCCATTTTGTACGGTAATAATGGAACGGTTAGGAAAAACTTGGCACCGGAAATAACCGGTTGTAAAAACGGGCAAATAGTATGACCGTAACGCTCCAGTTGTACATCTTCAAAGTAAGCCGCTTTTGTACAAACACTGGAAGCTTTCCATTGATAACAAGTTTGTGCAAAATGACGGCCATTGTAAACGGTAGTTGACAATGGACATTCTTTGGGCAATTCACCCGGAGTTGGTCGAATATCAACAGAAATATCTCTGATTGATTTGAATCCTGCATTGTCAGGGCAAACCATTCCGCGTCCCGAGCCGCTCGAAATTAATGTATCATTTGGAGTTGGAGCCGGAACCGTACCGGATTGAATTGTAGTTTCCGCCTGAATGGTTGGATTTTGGAGTTCCGTCGATTTGGGTAATCTTGGAGTTGGTACTGATACGGTTGAAGATTTTTGAGTTGAAAAATTTTCCGATGAGTTGGAAGAACTCTTCCTTTGTTGTGGTTGTTCCTGCTGTTGTTGCTCTAGTTGTGTGGTTGTTTCTTGGGGGCGGCTGTACGAATTTGACGGAATCAACGGTGTTAGTGCTGCACCGGTTGGCGGCGTTTTGCTTTGTGGTCGTCTTTCGGGATAGATCAGGTCTTGTTGTGCCGGAGTCAAGGGTGTTGCCGGACTGGGTTGCTGATACTGAACCTGTTGAATACCGGAAGCCTGATACTGATAATTAACCGCAATCGGTTGATTCATCGTAATCACACCGCTAATAGGTTTGGCAGCAGTTTGAGGTTTTGTCCAATGGAGATTCCGGCTGGTAGTCATACCGCCATCACTTTTACTCCATTGAGAAGAATCCGCCGGAACCGGAATTGTTTGTAACAAAAAGCAAACAACAACCGACAAAATCAAATTCGAAACAGAATAAATTTTCATTTAATTAGGCTCCTTCCCAATTTTTGTGTATCCGTAAGTATTGGTCTTAACGGTTATTCACTGCTATAATTTGGTGCTTCCTGTGTGATAACGATATCGTGAGGATGATTTTCTTTTTCACTTGCCGGTGAAATCCGAATGAACCGTGATTTAGTTCGCAGTTCTCCAATTGTTTTGGTTCCGCAATATCCCATTCCTGCTCGAAGTCCGCCGATTAACTGGTACACGAATGGTCCCAGTTGACCTTTGTAAGCAACACGTCCTTCGACACCTTCGGGAACTAATTTATCCGGTGTAGTACCTTTGGCGTGGCGGTAACGGTCACTGGAACCTTGAATCATGGCACCCAATGACCCCATTCCGCGATAACTTTTATAAGTTCGTCCCTGATACAGAATTAATTCTCCCGGACTTTCTTCGAGTCCGGCAAACAACCCTCCGATCATGACGACATGAGCACCGGCGGCAATTGCTTTCGTAATATCACCGGAATACCGGATTCCGCCGTCGGCAATCACGGAAATCTCTGTTCCTTTCAGGGTACTGGCAACACGTGCAATTGCGGTAATTTGCGGAACACCAACTCCCGAAACAACTCGTGTTGTGCAAATTGATCCGGGACCAATACCGACTTTTACAGCATCTGCACCCGCATCAGCAAGTGATTTTGCGCCTTCCGCAGTTGCCACATTTCCAGCCGCCACATCGATATTGTATCGTTTTTTTATTTGGCGGATTGTTTCGATAACATTGGCGGAATGACCGTGTGCACTATCCACGACAAGCAAATCAACATCTTGTTTTACTAATCGTTCGACCCGTTCTTCATCCAAAACACCGACTGCAGCTCCAACCCGTAAACGGCCTTGTTCATCTTTACAGGCTCGCGGAAAACACCGCATCTTGTCAATGTCTTTGATAGTAATAAGACCTGTCAATCTATAGGAATCGTCAACTAGAAGTAATTTCTCTACTTTTTTTTCCATTAAAATTTTTTCTGCTTGATCGAGTGTGACGTTACCTGTTGCGGTAACAAGGTTTTCGGAAGTCATCACTTCAGAAATTTTTATATCGTGATTTTCGAGAAATCGTAAATCACGCCGTGTTAAAATCCCGCAAAGTTTCCCATCTTCCTGAATGATCGGAACTCCGGAAACGTTTTGTTGATCCATAATTGTTTGTGCTGCGTCAACCGTGGCAGTGGGCGGCAAGGTTGCCGGATGACGAATGATTCCGTTAGCACTTCGTTTTACTTTGGCGACTTCTTCGGCTTGATCGGCGATGGAGAGATTTTTGTGAATAATACCAATTCCGCCTTCCTGCGCCAACGCAATCGCCATCTTAGATTTGGTAACGGTGTCCATCGGCGAACTCATGAGCGGTATTGTCAATCGGATTCGGTGTGTAATTTGCGTGCTGACATCGACTTCGGACGGAACAAAATCAGAATACTGCGGTTCAAGAAGTACATCGTCAAATGTAATTCCGGTTTCAGAAAATAAATAATCCATTTGATTGTTTATTGTGGAGAGTTTAGGTATGGCGGGTAAATAATGTTTGTGATTATTCAGTGGAATTGGTGTTTCTATTTACTAAGCATTGGGATTACTAAGAATTGGGAAATGTATGATACACAAAATTAAAAAGAACCGCAAGTATTAAGTTGTGGTTCTTTGTTAAAACGCGAAAACTATTCTTGCGGGACATCTATTTTTGCGGGACATATTGCGGGATTTTTGATTAGCGATTGGTGTTAATTATTTGTGATGTCTTTAATGCGGATTTTTTCGATGCGCCGTCGAGTTGCTTCGATAACAGTGAAGCGGGAGAGTTTGCTTTCGTGTTCAAAATCAACCGTTTCCCCAACATCGGGGACATGACCCAGTGTTGAAAAAATAAAACCGGCGATGGTGTCATAATCTTCTTCTTCCGGTAAATCAAGACCCAGTGTTTCATTCAATTCGTCAATCCGAACCTTGCCCAAAACTTCAAAGGTTTCTGCGTCTAGTTTCTTAATCTCTTCAGTCACCACCATTGGATCGTGTTCGTCCACAATTTCACCGACAATTTCTTCCAGAATATCTTCCAGAGTTACCACACCAGAAACACCGCCGTATTCGTCCAAGACAATTGCCAAATGTCCTTTAGCGCGTTGTGAAATATCATCTTCGGAAGTGTTTTTATCTGAACCATTTTTATCTGAAGCAACGGGTTTGGTATTTTGAAATTCTTGGAGCAGAGTATCAACTGGTTTTGTTTCCGGCACGAACAACGGTTCGGTCATTAACTCTGTCCAGGGGCAACGTTGTGACGGATCATTTTTGACCAGTTCCCGCAGCAAATCTTTCGCGTGAATAACTCCGATAATATCGTCGCGGTTATCTTTATAGACGGGGATTCTCGAATGCGGAGTTGCGATGACGGCGGCGAGCATTTCCTCCCATGACAAGGCGTCTGAAATACTTTTCATATCAGTTCGTGGAGTCATAATTTCGGAGACGGTGAAATCGCTTAATTCGATCACTCCTTCGATCATTTCTCTGGCGTCTTCTTCGAGCAGTCCTTCTCGGTGACCTTCGGTAACCATGGTTCGGATTTCATCTTCAAAGGCTTCTTCGTCATCGGTTTCTTCTGTTTGTCCGGCAAGACGGAGAAAAAACACGTTGAAAAACCGATCAATCAATGTGAACGGAAAAAGCAACACTGCCAGACATGACCAAAGCGACCATGTAAAATAAACAAAAGAAGTTCCCCAAAGTTTTGCAACTGCTCGTGGTAACCAAAATTCAACACACAAAAGTATTAGAGACGCAATGAGTATCAAAACAATCCAATCCGTAAGAACTTCATGTTTGGGATTCCAGACGAAGACGGTTACTGCGACCAACACGGTTGCCAAAAGAATCTGTAACATTCCTGCCGCTGCTGCAACACGATCATATTCTTTAAGAATCAGACTCAGTCGGGTTTCTGCCCCGCGGCGTTGACAGAATTCTTCCAATTGATGCCTGGAAAACGATTTAAGTGCTCGAGCCCCGATTGAAACAATGCAAATTAAAACAAGTCCCAAAAGAATAAGATAAATCGAAATCATTCGCCAAATTTCACCTGAACGGAAATTGTTTGTTCAAAAATGCTTTCCTTTACGCAATAAAACCAAAAAACATCTTTGATATTATTGCAATTCTCAAAATATTAGCAAGAGGGATTTTTAATAATGAATAGTGGATAATTATATTTTTTGTAATATATCAGCGGAATCTTCGTCAACTTGTTTAGCAATGGAACTCCAAAGGTAGTCAACGTTTCGCCGAAGGTCTCCTACTTGTAATTTCCAACTGTAAACAAATTCAAAAATATTCCACTGATAGAACACCACGAAGGTTTTGTAGAACACGACGAAGGTAATATATCAGTGGACTATTTGTTTCTCCTCCGTCCTGAAAGGACAACATAATTAGTTGATAGTGGATAGTGAATAGTGAATAGTGTCGCAAGCGGATTATTACCAAAACGTTTTGAATCCGCTTGCGCAACTATCCACTATTCACTATTCACTCATAACTATTCACTAACACTGCCCTCATTTTCACCTAATTTAAACAACAAAACAACCTCAGTAGCCAATAAGCCTCTCAAGACGTCAACCTCATTACCTCATTGTTTATTCGTTTTCTTATTCATTTAATGAGGTAATGAGGTTGTTGTTTTATGATCACATTTGCTACTGAGGTTGTTTTGTTAGGAAAAATTAGGTGAAAATAAGGTCGGTTTTTAGTTGATAGTTGAGAGTTGATAGTGGAGAGTGTCGCAAGCGGAATATTACCAAAACGGTAATACTCCGCATTGCGAACTATCAACTATCCACTCTCCACTATCAACTACTTTATGAGGTTGTTTTGTTAGGAAAAATTAGGTGAAAATAAGGTCGGTTTTTAGTT
>JAITBS010000419.1 GCA_031283515.1 Planctomycetaceae bacterium | reverse complement strand
ATTTTTGTTTGAGGTTAAAAAGGCAATTGTTAGTTAATAGTTATGAGTGAATAGTGAATAGTGTCGCAAGCGGATTATTACCAAAACGGTATTACTCCACATGTGACACTATTCACTATCAACTATTCACTATTCCCGTTGCCCTTTCAGGGCGTTGGGTTGAAGAGGAGTTTTTACCCACCCCGTTGGGGCGGGTTATAATCCTGACGCCCCTATCGGGGCTAATGGGAAAAATAAAAATTCCACTGATAGATTACAGGGAACTTCTAAAAACCTCATGTAAAATTTATTTTTAGTAGGAACGCGGTCGTCTCGACCGCATATTTAAGCGTTTGTCATGCAGGCGGGACGCCTGCGTTCCTACTAAAATTAGTTTTTAGAAGTTCCCTACAATATATCAAAATAATTTCGTAAATCCGTTTCAAGTCATAAGATCGTTAGAACCGATATATTCGATATATTTTGCCCCTGTGGAATCACTTGCTCAAAAAGGAGTCTAAGTTCATGCGGCTCAAATATTGTTTTTTATGGAAAATCAGTTTAGTTTTGGTCATTTTGGGGATTTTCTGCCTACAAGGTCCCTATTGTTTCGCAACTCTTGAAGAAGAATTAAATCGGAAGGCTGATGAACTTTTTGCGTTGGGAATCCAAATGGAACGCCAAGAAAAAAATGCCGATGCCGAAAAAATTTACGAGCAATGTCTCCAGTTCGCCGAAGAAAATAATATCGCACGCCTAAATTCATTAACTCTACATCGGTTGGCAATTATCAAAGCAAAAGAACAAAAAATAACCGAAAGTGAACAATATTTTCGGAAAACTCTTAAATTAGATAGAGAAAATACAACGCTGCTTTGTGATTTTGCCAAACTTTACTCCGACCAAAAAAATTATGCCGACGCCGAAACAATACTGAAAAACGCCTTGCTGATCACCCCTGAACATCGCCGTACTTTATTCAATCTTGGTCTCACTATTGCTCTGCAAAAAGATCGGCAAACCGAAGGATTACGATATCTCAAATTAGCAATCGGTGAAGCGGCGGCTTATCGGGAACTTGCCAAAATTTATCGGCAACAAAGTAATAATGCTCAAGCAGAATTCGCCGAACAACGAGCCATTCTCATTGAAAAAAACCAAACACCAACAACAACCAATGTAACTTCAACCAATGTAACTTCGCCAACCATCTCAATGGACGAGCAAACAAAAAAAGAACTCGTCCAACATGTTAAAGAAGAACTATTGCGTTTGGAAACCTCTGAAATCGTTACCGACCTGCAAACCAATTCACTACAAACAATTACTCCACAGCCCAAACCATTAACAGAACCATTATTAACAAAACCAGCATTAACGGAAACGTCAACAGAACCAGTATTAACAAAACTCTTGCCTTCGGAAGCATCGCCGGCAGAACCAACTGATGATCCGTTTTTGGTTGTTGAACCACAGAAAATTGAAGAGCTGAAAAAGGAACAACAGATTGCAGATAATGTTGCCACATTGCGTGATCCGTTTTTAACTCCCATTGTTGACAAAACAGAATCTTCACCGGCAGAAACCAACCTCAATATCAGTACAGAATTACCGGAAACAGTTAAACCGATTCAAGCCCTTCCCGAATCGCCCAAGCAACATGTTATCAAAATTCTCAAACCGGAACCGCTTACCAGTGAACCTGTTAAAACATTTCCGCAAGATGTTCAGAGTAATCGGAAAACAAATGATATTCGAACTCTTCCCGCAACAGATTTTCGGATTTCAAATTCAACAGAAGAAAATGTGGATATTCCCCAGCAACTCGAAGTGCGTACGATAACAATTGTTCCTTTGGAAGATGAAACAACCAATAAAAGTATTCCAGAATATACGGCAATTAATGTCAGGAAAATTCCATTAACTGAAAAAAATTTCACGTCTTCCCAAGTAGAGGGGAAAAAAATTCCCGATTCTACAAAAACTGAAAAGAAAGAAGAAAAAAATTCTACCTCACGATTCCAAAATCCGGTTTCATCCGGCTCCGCCGCAACTATTAGCCTATCAATTAACAAAACCAAAACCCCACAAAATGTCTCTTCCAATGAAACAAATTCTGATTTTTCAGCACGTTTGCATCTTGAACAGCCAATTGACCTGATTACATTCAGCTCCCAACGTTCCCAATATCAACATCCGCAAGCTCCAATTCCGGTTTTTAATTCGTCCGAAAAAATGCCGAAAGAAGATACGGAAAATCAATCTCTCCGCTCTTCTCACAACGAACCTACCGAACATCAACAATTGGATTTGGAAACCGTAACAAGTCAAAAGAATCATTATCCTAATGATCCTTCCGACCATTCCGCATCTTCAGAACAACGTCCGTCAAAATCAATTTTACGACCCGGTGCCGGAAAAATCGGCATTCAGGAAGGTCTGGATTCTTACGTTTATGTCAATACGGAAATGTTGAAAAATGAAGAGGATTCGGATTCACAGAAGTCCGCAGAAAAAGAAACGGAAACAAAATCAGTTGCAAAAATAAATTCAGTCACAAAATCTGTTTCGGAACCTTTTTCCTTAATAACGCCGATGCCGGATAAACTTGCCAATCCGTTTGCTCATCCATTGCGTTTGTCTGAAATTACTTCCGTGCCGTCTCTGAAAACCGGAACAGAAACAATCACAACTCCCACCGTAACAACACCGGCAACACCAGCAACAACAAGAACCCAAACAAATCAATTGCCTGTCGAAAAAACTCCTCAACCGGAAATCCCATTGCTCGCCAATTCCAATACTCAAAACATACCCAGTATTGAAAATATCAAGATTGAAAATACAAAAATTGAAAATATAAAGATTGAAAATAACAATGTTGATACTGCCATTTCAACAAAATCGGAAATCAATAAAAGGTCTGATCTCCAATTTTCATCATCTGAAACTCCAACCGTTTTAAGATTCGAGATTGCATCAATAGCAAAATCTAAAAGTTCGGGCAAATCGGAAGTATTAAACGAATCAGATAAACCGAACAAAATAACTGCACAAGAACTGGTTTCAACTCCGGTTCAATCAGAATCAGAGTTGCCGCCGCAACAAACAACCGACAATACTTTCCAACCGCCAACTGTTCTAAAATTTGAACCGGCTCAGAGTGAAATTGTTGCCAAACCAACTCACACTCCACTTCAACCGGAACCAGTTCAAACAACTCCAATTCAAACAACTCCGGTTCAAACAGTTCCGGTTCAAACGGCTCAGGTTCAAACAACGCCGGTTCAAACGGTTCCGGTTCAAGAAACAAAATCGTTGCTGACAACACAACCCAAATCAGTTATTGTAACCGAACCCGATACCATTCCCAATCTCACGATTACCGAAACAACTATTCCGGCAATTCCCAGTACTCCAATGGTTTCGGCAGTTCCGGCTGTTCCGGTAACTCCGGCGGTTCCGACAATTCAACCAACTCCAGCCGTTTCAGAAATTGCTCAACCGCAATTACCTTCAACTCCATTTGATTCGGCAGAACCGGCTCCTCACACAAATTCCGTTGCGGTTTTAACTCCCGTTACTGTTCCGACAATTGCTGTTCCGGTTCAGGAACAAGTTCCAATTCAAGAACAGGTTCCGATTCAAGAGCCGCCCTTTCTAAAGCAGCAGATAGAAAAACCAAAAACCGAAATTGCCGCCAACACATCATCGCCAATAACTCCTGATCATGTAGAAGCGTTCCTACCGATTCTTACTGTGCGTCAACCGGAAAAAGATTCCGTTTCAGTTCATCAGCCGCCGTCAATTCCGATGCCGGAACCACTACAATCGAATGCTAATCTTAAATTTAAAGTTGCCAATGAAACAGCAGTAATATCACCAGCCGAACCTATTGCCAACCAGACAACTGATCAACAATTGAAAATTACAACACACTCTGAAACATTGAAATTTATTGTTCCCAAACAAGTTGAAATCGCTCCCAAACCAGCAGACGAAATTGTTACAAAACCGCTTGAATTTCCTCCGAAACCAACAGAAGAAATCGTTGCAAAACCGCTTGAATTTCCTCCGAAACCGATAGAAGAAATTGTTACAAAACTTGTTGAAGTTTCTCCGAAACCAGCAGACGAAGTTGTTACAAAACTTGTTGAAATCCCTCAAAAACCGGCGGAAGAAGTTGTTACAAAACCTGTTGAAATTCCTCAAAAACCGGCAGAAGAGGTTGTTACAAAACCTGTTGAAATTCCTCAAAAACCGGCGGAAGAAGTTGTTACAAAACCTGTTGAAGTTCCTCAAAAACCAGCAGATGAAGTTGTTGCAAAAACTGTTGAAATTTCTCAAAAACCGGCAGACGAAGTTGTTACAAAACCTGTTGAAATTCCTCAAAAACCGGCAGACGAAGTTGTTACAAAACCTGTTGAAATTCCTCAAAAACCGGCAGAAGAAGTTGTTACAAAACCTGTCGAAATTCCTCAAAAACCGGCAGACGAATTTGTTACAAAACTTGTTGAAGTTCCTCAAAAACCGGCGGAAGAAGTTGTTGTAAAACCTGTTGAAATTCCGCAAAAACCGGCAGACGAAGTTGTTACAAAACTTGTTGAAATTCCGCAAAAACCGGCAGACGAAGTTGTTACAAAACCTGTTGAAGTTCCTCAAAAACCGGCAGACGAAATCGTTTCAACACCTGTTAACATTCCTCCGAAACCGGCGAAAGCGATTATTTTCAAACCGGTTGAAGTTGTTCCGAAACCGGCAAGAGAAATTGTTTCAACACCGGTTGAAATTACACCGAAACCGGCAGAGGAAATCGTTTCAAAACCCGAACCGGTTTTAACACTAATTCCTTTACGTACAAATTTTGATCATGAGACGGAGACAGATCGCAAGTTCTTACAAGAACAAACGGTACAATCCAAACCAGAGAAACGATCTGATACGGAAGAAGTTTTTACTTTGAAAAAGATTCAAAAAACACGGTCAAACTTGAAAACAGATATTGAAATTGCGGAGAGACTTACATTGGATTCGATTTCCAGAGGGACAAATTGGGACAAATTAAAAAAATTGGAACTGGTAGAACAGACGGAACATGAAGAACCGGTTGGTTTTGCGACAACCCGTAAAATGCCGCCTGTTATTGTTTCGCGGGAAGTTAATGAAACTGTCGATGAATTTCTGAAACCAAAAGAAAACTTTGGTGAACATCCTATTTTTTCATTGGATTCATCATCAAAAGATCATTTCTATGAAGAAAATAGTTCACAAGATCAGGAGGAAGAAACCGGATTTGCGCGAAGCGGTAAGTATTCGAAAAAAACGCAACAAGATTCCCTCCCAAATAGGACTCAATAATTTGTCCTTGTTCCCGCAAGATGTTCAAGTTACAAATTCTGAGATAACTGTTTCTTTTATTTTTTACCACAGAGAACACAAAGAGCACAGAGATTTTTTTGTGTATTTTCGTAATTATGTCGGTGGAATTATTGTTTTTTTTACGTCCTGAAAGGACAACATAAGCCAGCCCTACCCAACGGGTAGGGTCAAAGTGACCGCCAACAAGATCGCCCTGAAAGGGCAGGATATTAGTTGATAGTGGAGAGTTGATAGTGGAGAGTTGAGAGTGGATAGTGTCGCAAAGCGGAGTAATACCGTTTTGATAGTAATCCGCTTGCGAACTATCTACTCTCCACTATCAACTATCAACTATTCCATTGCCCTTTCAGGGCGTTGTTTCGCAAGGAATTCATACCCACCCCGTTGGGGTGGGTTATAATCCTGACGCCCCTATCGGGGCTAATGTAAAAAACAAAAATTCCACTGATATATTACCCTCTTGTTTATTTTGCGTGAACAGTTACAATGATTTCCGTAATTTTTCAGCGGTTTTAGCGGTTTTGTTATCTTGTTATTTTTACCGCCGAGTTACGTTATTAAGTATTAACTGTTTATTTTTTTGTTTCAAAAAAAATTATGAGTTTCGACATTGATATTACGCGAACACTTTGGGAGATTGATATATTTCCGGCTCCGGCGCAACCGGATGTTCATGGTCAATTTGTTGCGCAAGATGCGGTTGATCTGGGACTTTCGGACAAGACCGCAGAAGTTACAGTAAAAACCGCCTACGGATATCTTATTCAAGGCAATCTCGATAAGGCAACTGTTACCATGCTTGCCGAAAAACTTTTTACGGATCAAGTTGTCGAGCGTTTTCAATTATCGGTTGTCGGTTCAAGTTCAACCGGCGGTAATCGGCAACCGGATGCTCCCAATCAACCGCAACCGAATCACGATCAACAGAAAACAATTTATGTTCTTCCCAAATCCGGAGTGACAGATTCTGTTGCGGAAAATGCTCAGAAAATGATTACTGAGTTCGGTATTGTGACGGAAGCGGTTCGGACATTCAAAAAGTATTGGATTTCCGGTGTCGGCGATACGGAATTGAAATTGCTTGCCGCCAAATTACTTGCTAATGACGCTATTGAACAAACTGTTTTTGGTGATTTACCGTTCAATAAACTTGATGTCGGCTCGTCTTATGATTTTAAGTTGACAACAATTCCGGTTTGCGGCATGAACGATGCGGAACTCCAACAGCTTAGCAAAGACGGACAACTCTATCTTTCGCTCACAGAAATGCAAACGATTCAATCGGCGTTTGAAAAATTGGGTCGTGATCCGACAGATATTGAGTTGGAAACATTGGCGCAGACTTGGAGTGAACACTGTTCGCACAAAACATTGGCGGGTCGAATCCATTATGTTCGGGAAAATGCGGACGGAACACAGTTTGAACGGCAATTTCAAAATATGCTCAAGGAAACGATTTTTGCCGCCACACAACAACTTCGTGAAACAAAAAAGGAAGTCAGCGAACGTTGTGTCAGTGTCTTTTCCGACAATGCGGGCGTGGTAACATTTGATGACGAGTATAATATTTGTTTCAAGGTGGAGACACATAATCATCCTTCTGCGTTGGAGCCTTATGGCGGAGCCAACACGGGACTTGGCGGCGTGATACGTGATCCGATGGGAACAGGAATGGGTGCGAAACCGGTTGCAAGTACCGATGTTTTCTGTTTCGCACCGCCGAATATCAACACCGATGAATTACCGTTCGGTGTGTTGCATCCGCGCCGAGTTATGAAGGGAGTTGTTTCAGGAGTTCGTGATTACGGTAATCGGATGGGAATTCCGACGGTCAACGGAGCGGTTTATTTTGACAAACGGTATCTTGGTAATCCATTGGTTTTTTGCGGAAATATTGGGATTTTGCCGAAAGATAAGTCATTCAAAGAGCCGAAAGCTGATGATTTAATTGTTACGATTGGAGGTCGAACCGGTCGGGACGGGATTCACGGCGCAACATTTAGCAGTGCGGAATTGACCAGCGAAAGTGAAACGATTTCCGGCGGAGCGGTACAAATCGGAAATGCTATTACGGAAAAGATGGTTCTTGACGTGATGCTTCAAGCCCGCGATCGCGGACTTTACAATGCTGTTACGGATTGTGGTGCGGGCGGTTTTTCCAGTGCGGTAGGCGAAATGGGAGAAACAATCGGCGCAGAAGTTGAATTATCCAACGCACCGCTGAAATACGAAGGTTTAAGTTACACCGAAATTTGGATTTCCGAAGCACAGGAACGTATGGTGTTTTCGGTTCCGCCTGAAAAATGGAACGAATTTAAAAAACTTTGTAACGGCGAAAATGTTGAAGCAACTGTGTTGGGCGTATTCAAACCGACAGGACGGTTGACGTTGAATTATCATGGTCATCGTGTCGGCGATCTTGATATGCAATTGTTACACAAAGGTCGTCCGCCGGTTGTCCGTGAAGCCCGTTATAAATGTCGTGTTGCTTATAAAGATTTAACTCCGGCTCCGGTTGTCAATAATTCTGCAACAAATAATTCTACAACAAATAATTCTGCAAATGGTTCTATAAATGATTTTGCGAACGATTTTGCGAACGATTTTGTTAATGATTTGAAACGAATATTATCATCGTTTAATGTTGCTTCTAAACATTGGATTATTAGGCAATACGATCATGAGGTTCAAGGCGGCAGTGTTATTAAGCCGTTAATTGGGGTTGCCAATGATGGTCCGAGTGATGCGTCGGTGTTACGTCCCCGCTTGGAATCGCGGCGCGGGTTGGTACTTTCCTGCGGTATGAATCCGCATTACGGAGATATTGATCCTTATCGTATGGCGGCATCGGGTATTGACGAAGCGGTGCGGAATGCGGTTGCGGTTGGTGCGGATCCGAAAACAATCGCTCTTCTCGATAACTTTTGCTGGGGCAACACTGATCGCCCCGAAACTCTTGGCTCTTTAGTGGAAGCAGCATTAGCATGTTACGATGTTTCACTCGGTTTTGAAATGCCGTTTATCAGCGGCAAAGATAGTCTCAACAATGAATTTCGTCCGGTAAATAAAGAACCAATTGCTATTCCGCCGACATTGCTCATTTCGGCAATGGGACAAATTGATGATGTTGCAACCTGTGTTACAATGGATTTGAAACAACCGGATAATATTTTGTATCAAATCGGTAACACAAAAAACGAATTGGGCGGTTCTCATTTTGCATTAGTTCGAAATTTACAAAACGGCGAAGTACCGTCGTTGGATGTTGCGAGGGCAAAGAAATTGTACGAAACGCTGCATCAGGCAATTCGTCACGGTATTGTGCGAAGTGTCCATGATTTGAGTGAAGGCGGTCTTGCAGTTGCTGTTGCGGAAATGTGTTTTTCCGGCGGGTTTGGTGCGGAATTAACCGGAACATTTGATGTCGTTACACTATTCAGCGAATCGAACAGCCGATTTGTTGTTGAGATTGAACCGATTCATGTTCCGTCCTTCGAATCATTCTTTGCCGGATTACCAATCTACAAAATCGGCAAAGTTGTTACGGAAAAAACACTTCGCTTCGGCAATACTTTTTCCGTGAACATCGACGAACTCAAAACAGTATGGCAACATCCGCTTGATTGGTAATTGTAGTTATCCGCAGAAGACGCCGATTTTCGCAGATAATTTTGAGAATACGAAATAAATGAAACTACGGGGTTCCTTTTTGAAAATAAAAATTACGCGGAGATATTACCGCGATTCTCTCTAATGACCATGACTATTGATCATCAACAGCGTCGAAATATGATTTTGGAGCGGGCGTTTGCGCTGTTTGCGGAAGAGGGTTATAGCGGGGTTACATACCAGAAAATTGCTGACCGTTGCGATATTTCACGAACCGCAATTTACAAATATTTTCAGAATAAAGAGCAAATTTTCACTTACGCCGTCAAGTTGGCAACCGGTAATCTTAACACAATGGTTGAAAAAATTCTTGACCGCAAGGAATGGACGCCATCGGAAAAAATAGTACGGATATTACATTTGACGGTGCGAATGCTTGAAGACAATCAGGTATTTTTAACGGTGGTACTGGACTATGTGCTGACTCAAAAACAGAGCGGCAAAGATGTTAAGCGAAAGGTTCGGCATCACACATTTGGGATGAAATTTTTACTTACCAAATTACTTCGTGAAGCGATTACTGCTGGTGAACTAACGGTTCGGAATGTGGAAACAGCCGCAAGTCATCTTTATGGTATTCTGGAATCTTATGTCTTGAATTTAACAGTTACAGAAATTCTCGACGCTAAAGACTGTATCGGATTGATTGACCAATATCTGGAAAATCTGAAACACAAAACCTAAGTTAATTCCTTAACCATTCACACAACACAGATTTTCCGTCCGCAAATTACGCAGATTCTTTGTAACTATTCAGTAGAATCATTACAAAAAAAAAACTCATTTTTAACTTCATTACCTCATTGTAATGGAGAGTTTTCGTGCGGAATTAGGCTGCGGTTTTTTCTTTTGTTGGAATTTCTTTTTCCTCATTATTTTCTTCGGTATTCAGATTTATTTCAGAATCATCGTCTTGAGTAAAATAAACATCTTTAGGCCGTTCATTGGGTAGGAGATAAGTTTGGAGTTTCATGCGGATAACACGCGGATGATTGCCGGTTTGAATTGCAAGGATCCCTTCAAGCATCATTTCACGTATCTGAACTTCGGAATCGTTAAGTATGGCAAGCTTTTCCGCAATAGGCAACAACAGCAAATACGAAACAGCCGCTCCATACAATGTCGTTAAAATCGCCACAGCCATTCCGGTTCCAATTGTTTCAGGATTGAGATGGGCGAACATCAATACCAATCCAATCAACGTCCCAATCATTCCGAATGCCGGTGTGAATTTTCCATAATTGGCAATAAGGGAACGCCCTTGTTTATGACGAATATTCATAGCGTTGATTTCGGAGTTGAGTATTTTTTCGACATTTTCCGCCGGTAAACCGTCAACAACCATCTGAATACCTTCCGCAAGAAATGGATCATTGATTTCGTCAAGATGATATTCGAGAGCCAGTAAACCTTTACGCCGTGCAACTTCAGAAAGAACAACAATTTGGTTGATCGCTGTTTGCAGGTGAGGTTCTTCGTGAATGAAACTCTTGCGAAGATACAACGGCAATTTAAGTACCGTTTTAAACGGAAACGCAATTAGCACGGACGCAATCGCCCCGCCAAAAACAATCAAAAATGCAGGAATGTTCAAAAACAAAAGCAAATTGTCCAAACCGCTCAAAACAACGGCAAAAACAATCAAACCCATTCCCAAAAAACAACCCAAAAATGTTCCCTTATCCACCTTTATCGTTAATAGTTAGTAGTTGATAGTTAGTAGTTGATAATTGATAGTGGATAGTTGATAGTGAGAGTGCGGCAAGCGGTGATTTTGCTTGAGACACTCGCCATTCTCAACTACTAAAATGTAAATATTGTGGTTTGGGAATGAGATTTTTTGCCTGATGATAGGCAACAGTTCGGCGAACCACTTCGTCAAGCGATTCGAGAACCATCAGCGTTTCACCATTGGTCAACGTAATTAATGTATCGGGACAACGTTCCACATACCGAATTAATTCGGCATTGAGAACAAATTCCTCCCTATTTAATCGCGTCAACAAAATCATCTTAGTGAATAGTTTATAGTGAATAGTTAGTAGTGAATAGTTAGTAGTGAATAGTTTAGTGATGGTGTACAGTTAATAGTAAAAAAAAAGTTCGTTAATCGCTTGCGCCACTATTCACTATTCACTATAAACTATTCACTAATTACGTTATTCTTAGTAAGGCGTCGATCATTTCGTTGGAGGTGGTCATTACTTTGGCGTTGGCACGGTACATCGCAGAGGCAAGAATCATGTCAACAATTTCACCGCCAATATCCGTATTCGATAATTCCAATGCGTTACTTTTAATAGTTCCGGTACCGCCTGTTCCGGCAATTCCAATGATAGCGTTACCGGAATTGGTGCTTACCTGATACAAACTTTCACCCGATTTGTACAACCCTTCCTGATTACGGAATGTCGCCAAAGGAATCTGTCCCAGTGTTCGGCGGGTGTCGCCGCCAACACTGTCGAAAACTCCCCAAATTGTTCCGTCACCGTCAATCGTATAATCGTATAATGTTCCGGCTCCAGCACCGTCATTGGCGGTTTGGTGCAACTCTGGACTTTCTGTTGCAAGAGCCATGAGTGCATCGATGTTCATGTCAAATTCAAAATCCAAAGGACTTGTTGCCGCTGTTTGGGTACGCTGTACGGAAATTCGGGTGTTTGAAGCGTCAATGAAACGTCCATTCTGGTCAAACCGGATGGTTCCCGTTCCGCCGGCAATCGCCGAACCGTCAACCGGTTGATTCGACGAAGAATCCGCATACCAACGATAAATTGTTTCCGTATTGCTCTTGGATTCCAGAACCATTGTTAATCGTACATCAATCGGAGTTCCGAGTGAATCGAAAACCTGCAAATCACTGGAAACACTACTCCCAACCGCATCCTGTTTATTATTCGGGTCTTGCCCCCAACCGAGATCAATCTGACGTGTGAAACCGTTCGCCGTTTGAAGAACCATGTCATCAACATCCAACTCCAACATATTTTCAACTCCGCTATTGCCAAGAAGATAAAACGATCCGTCAATTGTTGTTGCTCCCTGCAAACCGTTGTTGATTGTCTTCCCAATTTTCCCCTGATCCAACGGAATACCGTCAACAGCATTCCGAATACCAAACGATTCGTCCAAAAACTTCAAATAATCTCCTACGGTCGTTTCGGCTGTAATCTCCAATGTTTCCCAACGTAATTCTTCACCGCCCTTGCTCGGCTTCAATGTCAATGTTCCTTCGTCGAACACACGAATAAATTCACCATTTTCATATTTGCCGACATCAAGCAAACGTGTTAAATTGTTGACGGTAACATTACCGCGTCCGGCTTCGCTGATTTCGAGATTATTAATCAATTCGGCGTCGGAAGTCCGGTCAATAATTGTTGCGGTTGGTTCCATATTTTGGAGTTCGCCGACCAAGCGAATATCTGTTGCGTCAATACCGGATGTACGATAAATCCGTCTGCCCGTCCAACCATCAGGATTGTTCGCCGAATCAACCGCCGGAATATCCGATAACAATAATTGTCCGCCTAAATTGAGTTGAATCTCATCACTGATCGGAACCGGTCGGCTTTCATTACCGGCGTTGTCCGTGTAAGTAAGATAATACGTGTAACTTCCTTTAGCACTTAACCGGTTTTGTTCGAGTTGCCGATAATTGGGCTGTGATGTATCGGCAATTGAGGCGGTTGAGCGGGTATCGGTAAAACTGTTGACGGTGGAAGCGAGTTCGGTAACCTGATAAAAGGAATGAGTTTCCGCCGCATCGCCGGAATAAACCGCACGATAAATCCGAAGCGAGGAATAGCCTTCAGGAATATCAGGTAAATCGGTTAATGAAATGGTATTTTGACCGGATTGTACGGTAATTGGGTTTGTCGGAGCGGAGTAATCCGATTCAACCCCATTAGCATCAACAAAAGCAAAACTATAAAAATAAGTTCCTTGTTCTACACTTCCGGTACCGGCAGAACTGCCAACAGTTTTGACGGTTCCGATATTTGGAACAGGCAGAGAAGTTGCCGTCAACTCTTGTCCGCTTGCCGGTAACGATTTCGCAAGATCAGTCATTGGAGCGGTTCTCAAAACAGTTCCCTGAGTTCCGGAGTCGCCAACCGCATCAACAATTCCTTCAATTGTAATTTGTTGTGTTGCTTCGGCAATGTGCAGCTCGCCAATGGGAATACTCAAATTAGTTAATGTATCTGTTTGGATTCGGAACTTGTCGTCGATTCCGTAACCCATGACATACATTCCGGTGTTGGTTACCAGATCGAGATCGCTGTTAATTTTTAGTGCACCGTTTCGGGTGTAATATTGAGTTGTATCGTTTGGGGCGGTAACAATCAAAAAGCCGTTGCCGTTAATAGCAATATCGGAATTGGTCATTCCTTCTTTGAACGATCCTTGCGAGAAATCCGTTGTAACACCGGCAAATTCAACACCCATTCCGATTTGTATTGGATTGGTTCCTGCGGAATAACCTTGTCCTGCGGTTGAACCGTAATGATAGTTGTACGCCAGCAAAGACGCAAAATCTGCTCGTTCTGCTTTGTAAGCTATTGTGTTGGCGTTTGCGAGATTATCGCCGGAAACATTGATCGTTTTCTCGGACGCCCGCATTCCCATACTGGCAATATGAATCGCTGATGCTAAATTGAGTCCCATAATTCAGTCGTGATATAAACAGAAATTAGATGTTACTATTTTTCCTTGTTTGTCTGTGAGAAAACGCTCAATCTTTATAATCGGACTTCGACAAGAATAAAAAACGGACTTTTTAGGACAACTCTAACAAAATACCCAAATCCCTTATTTTAGACTTTAGTCATTTGTTTGCGGCTTTGCCTGAAGTTAGGTATTCTCGGCGGAAATTTTGCTCTGAATCGGAAATAATCCGTCTTGTTGTAAAGACTTGACGAATCGTCTTTTATAACATAGAATAACTCCGTCCTTCGGGAAATCGGAACTTTGGGGCAATGGATGCCTTCACAAAAACTCTTGCAATTTATTAGAACTTATAAAATGGGCGCACCTTGGATTACATATCGACCCGAAATTCAAGTTTTAGATTGTACTATCCGCGATGGCGGGTTGGTCAACGGACACCATTTCGACGACGATTTTGTCCGAACCGTCTATCAAACCTGTATTGAATCAGGGATTGATTACATGGAAATCGGATATAAAAATTCAGATAAAATCTTTTCACGGGACAAATTCGGAAACTGGAAATTTTGCCGTGAAGAAGATGTTTGCCGAGCATTGGGCAATATTGTTGATACAGTTAAACTCACGGCAATGATTGATGCAGGACGAGTTGATTGGAAAAACGATGTTTTACCGCGTGACCGGAGTATTTTTACGACAATGCGAGTGGCGTTTTATGTGTATCAACTTTCCGAAGCCGTTGACATGATCCGTGATGCTTATGAAAAAGGCTATGAAGTCTGGGCGAATCTGATGGCGGCTTCTACGGCAAAAGAAATTGAAATTGATCAAGCACTTGAAATTTTAGCTCAAACTCATGCTTCTGTGTTGGTGGTTGTTGACAGTTACGGTTCGATGTACGCTGAAACCATCGAACATTTGGTCAAAAAATATCTCCGTTTTGGGAAAGAGACTGGTAAAGAAGTCGGCATTCACGCCCACAATAACCAACAACTTGCCTTTGCCAATTCTATTGAGGCAATTATTCATGGAGCCAATCGTGTTGATGCGTCACTAGGCGGACTTGGGCGTGGTGCTGGGAATTGCCCAATGGAACTATTGCTTGGTTTCCTCCGCAACCCGAAATTCAAAATTCGTCCTGTTTTTGCCGCATTGGATCGAATTATCACTCCGCTTCGCAAACAAATTGATTGGGGAACAGCAGCGGAATATATTATTACCGGACAAATGAATCAACATCCTCGTGCTGCCATCGAAGCTCGTGAAAATCTGGAATTACGAGATCATTATCTTGAATTTTATGACCGAATTGTCAGCGAAAGTTGACTCTAAAATTATCTACAGATTGTGTTGATTGTCAGTCCGCAGATTACGCGGATTGCCGCAAATTCTTTTTTGAGAATACGAATTAAAAATTCATCATCAAAATATTAGCCCAAATTCCACAGTTACTTGTTTAATAAAAAAACGAGTTTTTAGAGATTCCCTACTGTTTATTGTTTATTGTTTATTGTTTATCGTTTATCGTTTATCGTTTATCGTTTCTTGTTTCTTGTTTCTTGTTTAAAATCCTTCGGCGGCGGAAGAGCGACTACTTCTGAATGAATGACCCAACAACTCTCTTAAACTCTCTTGCCAAATTCAAAAATAACCTGACAATTTTTATCTATTTTAACAACCAGCCAGTGAACACTAAGAATTTTTTCAAGATTTTTAGGTGTTGTGGTGTTGGAATTGTCTGGCGTCCCTTTTTTTTTTTCGATAAATTGATAAAATAACATTCACTTTATTCCAATTAATTGATTTTATGTATTTTCGATCAGGTGGTTGTGAATAAAAATGCGGCGTTTTTCGGTTTACCGGAAAACAATGTGTTGAAAATCATTTACTGTATTCAGGACAATTTTATTACTAATACGGGAGTTTTAGTATGCAAGTAAGAATTTCCACAAGACATGGTGAACTAAGTGAAGCAACACGGAAAAAAATTACTGAAAAAGTAGAAAAACTCCAACGTTTTTTCGAACGCCTAATGTCAATTGATGTCACTGTTGACCTCGAAAAAGCAGATGAACCTAAAATCGAAGCGGTTGTCACCCCAGAACATAAACACGATTTTGTCGCTAATCACCAATCGAAAGATATGTTTGCATCCGTTGATCAGGTTGTCATCAAGTTGGAACAACAAATCAAAAAATATAAAGAAAAAATTCAGGATCATAACAAAAAAACATAATTAGTAAATTGTCTAAATAATTCGCGTATTGATTGTTTTTTGAATATCCCAAAATTCTTAATACCAAATTTAATATTAACATCGTTTCCTAATTTTGTTTTTTTTATCAATTATTGTTCCCTGTTGACTATTAACTAAACTATTAATTAAAACTAACCTAAGGAGTTGGTGAATGAAATTTGCCGATTTTATTTTGCCGGGAGCCATTAGTGCGGAAATTAAAGCCGTCAATAAGCCAGGAGTGATTCGTGAAATGGTTCAATCACTTCTCGATGCCAATGGTATTAAAAAGGAAGAATACGAAAGTATTGTCAAAGCAATCACTAAACGCGAAGAACTTGGTTCCACCGGAATCGGTCGCGGGATCGCCGTTCCTCATACCAAACATCCCAGTGTTGAACGACTCGTTGGTTGTGTGGCAGTCAGTTCTGAAGGAATTGATTTCGACAGTTTGGATTGTGAAAAAGTTTATCTCTTTTTCCTGTTAGTTTCGCCGCCGGATTGTCCGGGAGATCATCTTCGTGCTTTAGAACATATCACTCGACAGCTAAAAGATGATACATTTTGTCGTTTCTTAAAACAATCAAAAACAAAAGACGACATTTTGTCCCTGTTGGAAGAAGCTGACAACAATATGTTCGGTAAATAATTTAACGAACAACATCCAACATAAATCAATATTTATAAACTCGAAATATCGGTCATGACAGAATATTTTTTTATTCTGTCCCATGTCCGTAAGTTGCCGGTTTAATTATTTTTTTGCTTCATCAATCAAGTAAAAATACCAATGTTTTTTATTTACATGGTAGTTTGCTGTTGTTGAGGCTGACAAAATTGTTATAGACAATAACAATCATCCGGTTGTTAGAATGTGCGGAATCGAAAATAGAACTTCGTCTCCAATCATCTGATAATACCGGAGTAAAAAAATCCTATTTACCCAATCCTAAAAATATTATTTTTTGGCTATTTCCTGTAGTTTTCTCATTTCGCTTTTCCATGACCCGTGAACAGAAATTGATAAAGGAATTACTGATTTCCAACCGTTGCGGAGTGCATTTGCGGGTGGGAAGTATGTTGGCACAAAAAGCTAAGGAATTTACTTCCGAAATTCGTCTTCGTAAAGGAAGTTATGTTGCGGATTGCCGAAGTGTTCTTGATCTTCTGTCGTTGGGTGCATTTCAGGGAGATGCGGTTGTTTTAGAAGTGGTTGGTACTGATGCGGAAGCTGCCCTAAACGCAATCACTTCGCTCTTCAACGCCCGATTTTTTGAAGACGAGGTAAATCAGGGATGAAAATTTTTCAGGGTATTCCGGTTTTTCCGGGAGTGGTTATTGGTAAAGCGTTTGTTCAGGAGGCGGAAGGGTTTCGGATTCCAGAGCAATTTGTTGACGCCGGAGCACTCGAAGCAGAAATCCGGCGGTTTCGCACAGCGGTGGATCACGCCAAAGACGAAATCGTCATCAATCGCGAAGCAACACGCAACGCATTAGGACAAACATTTGCCGATATTTTTGAAGCACAAATTCAACTCCTTCTCGACCCGCGTATTCTCAACGATACCGAAGAATTAATCCGATCACAACATTTTTCCGCTGAACACGCTGTTACGGTGGTAATGGGGAAACATTCCAATACTCTTCGCCAAATCGAAAATGTTTTTATTTCCGAAAAAATCAATGACCTCCGCGATATTGAAAAACGGCTTCTCCGTCGTCTTCTTGGTGAAAAGAAAGAAACAATTGGAATGTTGCGTTCTCCGGTTATTCTGCTGGCAACCAACTTGACGCCAAGTGAAACCGCTTCTCTTGATAAACAGTTTATTCAGGCGATTGTAACAGAATTAGGAGGACAAGGCGGACATACCGCAATCTTAGCTGCAGCACTGGAAATTCCTTGTATTGTTGGAGTTCGCCAGTTCTTGCGCGATGTTGACGGTGGTGATACGCTTATTGTTGACGGCAACAGCGGAAGCGTGATTGTTCGCCCCAATGAAGAAGTACTCGAAAAATATTGTCGGATTAGGGTTGCCGATACAACACGAATTGAATCGTTGGACTCCTTTCGTGATGTCAAAGCCGCAACTCGTGATGGAACACGGATTTCTATTTGTGCCAATATTGAATTTCCTTTTGAGGCGGAAAATGCTGCCCTGCGCGGAGCCGAAGGAATCGGTCTTTTTCGTACAGAATTTCTTTATCTTACCCGAAAAGAAGACCCGACAGAAGAAGAACATTTTTCTGCTTACAAACATGTTGTTGATCAAATGGCGGGCAAACCGGTGATTATTCGTACATTTGATTTTGGTGACGATAAAACATTGGATCGGTACAGTACCACAGTGGAACACAATCCGGCATTGGGATTGCGTGGTATTCGTCTTGCGTTGAAAAATTGGAGATTATTCCGTTGCCAACTTCGGGCAATTCTTCGTGCAAGTGCATTCGGTGATGTGCGAATTATGTTCCCGTTGGTGTCAACGGTCAAAGAATTTCGCCAAGCGAAACGTACTGCTTTACGTGATGCTATGGAGGAACTTCGTGAGGAAAAAATCGCTTTCAATGAGGAAATTCCGGTTGGTATGATGGTTGAGGTTCCTTCGGCAGTGGTCATGCTGGATAAATTTGCAGAAGATGCCAATTTTTTCAGTATAGGTACAAACGATCTCACTCAGTACACAATGGCTGTTGATCGTGGTAACAGTAGTGTGAACCATCTTTTTCAAACAGATGATCCGGCGATTTTGCGATTGATTCGTCGAACGGTTGACGTGGCGAATCGTTATTCGATTCCGGTTTCGCTTTGTGGACAAATGGGCAATCCGCAAAATATTGTTCTTCTTCTTGGTCTGGGATTAAGAAATGTCAGTTGTGCACCTGGGGCGATTGCTCGGTTAAAACAGATTTGCCGATATGTTTCTATTGAAGAATGCCGTGCAATGGCACGAAAGGCATTGCGAATCTCCAACGCTAAAGATATTCGGGATTATGTCCACAACAAACTGAAACAAATCGCTTTAGAAATTTTTGATTCGACGGAATTTTAGAACCAATATTTTCGTTGCAGTCTATTTTATTAACCGCTCCGGCACATTGTTCAAATAGTCCGCAGATTACGCAGATTTTAGTAAATTATTTAAAAAAATATTGAAACAGAATACAATTATTTCTTTCGTCTCTTTTCGTCTGTTTTATTATTTTTTTCTGTTTCGTAATTCTTAAAAAATAATCTCCAAAAATCTACGGACTAAAAAAAATTACGTACTAAAAATCTGCAAATATACTTTGTGTAGTCATTTTTGTAACATATCAGCGGAATTTTTGTTCTTCGATTTTCACTCCAGTGGAACTCCAAAGGTAGGCAACGTTTCGCCGAAACGTTTTAAACAATACGGCGTACTCGCCGACTTGCCCCTGTTGACGGACGTAAATTAAGGACTCACGGCGTACAACACAATAGTAAGCGCAACCGTTGCGACCGTGGGTTCGCAACCCTTCGGCGAAAGGTCGCCTACCTGTTACAAGTTCTTCTTAAGTCTTTTCTACAAAAAGACTTATGGAAAAATATAAGCGTTGTTCACTACCGGGTTCACTCCTCAAAACGGCGTTGTTCACCAGGTGCGGGAAGTGACGTAAACTATTGATTATAAACAAGTTATAAAATATCTCGACATAAAACAGTATTTAGATTTTCACTTTTGTGTTTGTCTATCAAATTTGAAATGGAATAAATCATATTCGTCATTTCACAATTCTTCGCTGTGTTTTATATCCTTTACACTCCCAACTGTGTATTCTCACGGATTAGTGTTGACATAATATTTACTCTATTTTGTGTTTTGTGGCTAATAGGCAATAACAAATACTACAGGATAACGATTTAGATTAATTTAGTACTACACGCATTTACATGTATTAACCTTTCCAACCGTTACGTCGAGCATTTTTTTCACAGTCAGACTTGTTCTTGTAACCTTCAGTTGATGCACCGACAATTTTACCGTTCGATGCAGTACGGCGCCAACGCCATTCGCCAGCTTTATCTTGATAAATTTCCCATTTATCGTCCATAATAAACCTCCTTTCTGCTACCCTGTAATATTTGTTATTACCTACCACCCTTATTTCATATTTTATGTATTTGTACCCGCAGAAATAAAAAAATCATCGACAGTGCTATTGGATAAATAAGTTATGAAATATCTCGGCGCAAAACAGTATTTAGATTTTCACTTTGAAGCAGTTATAATGCGCTCCGTGTTGAGCATCACCGAAATTAAAATCATAGCGAAAAATAGGAGGGTTTTCAAGAGATTGTGGGGATTTTCTATTTGTCTGATAGTAAAATAAATAAACTGAACCCCTGTGATTTCAATTTATAAGCAAAATCATTCATTAAATCTCTTCATTTCCTATGAGTACGATTTTACCAGAACCCAATATCATTCTTGACCCGCCCGAAATTCCTGAAATTCCATTGCCGAAAAATTGGACGGATTACACACTCCTTGCAATTCTTCATATTATTGCGTTGGTCAGGATTGTTATTCTTAATGTCGCTAATTGGCCCAGTGATAAGGAATGCGA
>JAITBS010000400.1 GCA_031283515.1 Planctomycetaceae bacterium | reverse complement strand
ATCCAAAAGCGTCAATACATACCAATATAAAAATTTTACGACAAAATATTTTAATGGGTACATTTTCACAAAAACCCCAGTTTTTAAGCACCAAAAAATTTCTTGATGGAACATCCGATTTAGTCCGCAAATTACGCTGATGTTCGCAGATATTTAGTCCGCAAATTACGCTGATGTTCGCAGATATTTAGTCCGCTGATTACGCTGATGTTCGCAGATATTTAGTCCGCAGATTACGCTGATGTTCGCAGATATTTAGTCCGCAGATTACGCTGATGTTCGCGAATATTTAAAAATCTGTGAAAATTTGCGTAATTTGCGGACTATAAAGCGATATCGGTAGATTTTGTGTTCTAACGGAATTTTGGATTAGAACGGTTATTATTGGAATTTTTCATAAAATAGGCAATTTTTTATCAAAGGAACGTCTGGTATAATTACTAACTGATATTATACTGTTCAATGTGAATACAAATGCAGTACAAAACAGTTATAAACTACCTATTTTATTTTTTTTACCGTTCAAAGTACAACAAAACTATTTCGTTAGTGTTTTTTTCTATTCTACCCTCTTGTTGCTTTTTTTTTTTTGTGTGTATATTAACAAACCCATTATCCTTCGTATAGTAAAAAATTATCCTTTATTTCGTCGAGGATTCCTTAACTTACTTGGAAGGTTTACAGATCAAAAGTGTAATTTTTAACTGTGCGAAGTATTAGGAAGCGAGGTTTCCCGATGATCAATCCCAATGATCGGTGATATAGGTCAAACTATTTTCCTAATCTGTTTTTAACGAACGTGAACGTGACACCACATCATGACTAAAAAATATCATTTTCTAACAGGAAGTACCGGACTACTTGGTTCCTATATTCTTGGTAATTTGTTGCGGAAAGATTATCAATTAGTTGTTTTGGTAAGACCGTCAAAACGGTTAAGTGCCGAACAGCGTATTGATAAAATCGTAACAAATTGGGAACACGAATATAATGAATCTTTATCTCGTCCTTTGGTTATTTCCGGTGATCTTTCGAATAAGGGCTGGTATCATGGGCACCGCGATTGGTTTGCGCAACATTGCCAATCGGTGATTCACTGTGCGGCGAGTCTTGTGTTTTACGGAGCGGCAAACGACGAACCTTGGCGTTCCAATATTGAGGGAACATGGAGTATTCTTGAGTTGTGCCGTGAAACAGGAATTGAAAATTTACACTATTTCTCGACCGCTTATGTTGCCGGTTCCAGCAAACAGTTTTACGAACACGAAATTGATATTGGTCAGATATTACGAAACGATTATGAACAAAGTAAATTCAACGCCGAAAAAATGGTTCGTGCCGCAGAATATCTGAAACATCTGACAGTGTATCGTCCTTCGATTGTGGTTGGTGATTCACGAACGGCGTTTACGACAACATTTCATGGTTTTTATGCGGTTTTGAAATTGGCTCATACATTAGTTCGACGTCTTCCGCTTGGTTCGACCAATGGGCGGAATTTGCTCTCCGCACTTGGAATGAATGGAACGGAACACAAAAATTTTGTTCCTGTTGATTGGGTTGCCGGTATTTTTGAACATATTTTTTCAAACCCAAACTATCATGGTCAAACTTATCATCTAACATCACCGGAACCGCCATTAGCAACTGATTTTGTTGATGTTGTTCAGGATGCGGTAGAAACATTTTCAACTTTGGCGGACAAAACGGATCCGCAATGTGCTAATGAGGATTGGTTTTTCCGAAACTATCTTGATCAGATTCAGATTTATCGTGCTTATCTTCAGGATGATCCGCAATTTGATTCAATAAATACTCAAACGGTTGCGCCGCATTTACCATGTCCGCAAATGAATCGGGAACTCATGTTATTTTTGTCACGCTATGCGATTCTCTCACAATTCGGGAGACGAAAACCGCATGATATTAAACATCCTCCAATCGTAACATCACCAACTTTTGTGTCACAATTTGAAACTCTCGAACAGATACAATGAATGATACTCATTCCATTTGAAAATTCGGTTTTCGTTTTTTCATTGGAAGCAAAATATAGAATTCATCACAAAATTTATCCCGCGACCATCAATAGTATCACTGATTTTCCGGAAAGTACCGTTACACAAGCGGGCATAAATCAAACCAGTTTTCATCAAACGATTCTATCCAACGATCCGCTTGAACAGGTCCCGTCGAACCTGATTCGTAAAATTCCGGGTCCGGCATTTTACCTTCATCCCATGTTTTTTGAATTGGATCAATAATCCGCCACGCCGCTTCCACCTCATCACTTCGAGCAAAAAGCGAAGCATCACCATGTATCGCATCCAATAATAAACGTTCATAAGAATCAGGCATTTCTCCAGAAAAACTGTTCTTGAAATTAAAATTCAACTCTGATGTCCGAATTTTCATTTCCGTATCGGGAATTTTGGTCATAAAATGAACTTGTATTCCTTCCGCCGGTTGAAGTTGCAAAAGCAAACGATTCCCCTGTAACATTAAATCTGACAATGTACCCGAAAACATACTATGCGGAGGTTGTCGAAAATTAATAACGACTTGTGTTGATCGGCAAGGCATACCTTTGCCGCTGCGAAGAAAAACCGGTACATCCTTCCAACGCCAATTGTCGATAAAAAGACGAACCGCTCCATACGTTGCCGTTTGGCTGTCTTTCTTCACACCAGACTCATCACGATAACTTCGGTATTGTCCTCGCACAGAATTTTGTAACACCTCTTCTTCCGTAAACGGACGAATTGATTGCAGCACTTTCACTTTTTCATCACGAATCGCCTTCGCATCAAATCGGGCAGGAGGTTCCATCGTAACAAAAGTCAAAATCTGTAACAAATGATTCTGGAACATGTCCCGCAAAATTCCAGCCTTCTCGTAATACGGAGCACGACGCCCAATTAAAAGGTTTTCATTGGCGGTTATCTGAATATTCTGAATATAATTACGATTCCAAATCGGTTCAAAAATAGCATTGGCAAAACGTAACACCAAAATATTATTAACCGTTTCTTTCCCAAGATAATGGTCTATTCGGTAAATTTGCGATTCATCAAACCGTTGATGAATATTTTCGTTCAATTTTTTTGCCGACTCCAAATCCGTACCAAAAGGTTTTTCAATAACAACACGGCATGTATGACCCAACGATTCTGTTGACAACCCTGTAACACCAAGTTGTTCTGTACCGGCAGCGTAAAACTGCGGTGATGTCGAAAAATAAAACAGTCGATGTGTTTCCGTAACTTCCGATTGGTGTTCCTTTTCAAATTGATTAAGAAGAGCGGAAAGAGAGGTAAATGAATCCGTATTGCCAATATCTCCGGCATGATAATAAAGACATGGAGCAAAAGTTGACCATGTTGTTTCGCAAAAAAGATTGCCGGTAAATTGGCGGGTTGTTTCCAATAATTTGTTACGCCATGTTTCGTCTTCCATTGGTGTTCGGGAAAAACCAATGATTCGGATTGGCTGCGGTAAACGGTTTTTACGAAACAAATTGTACAATGCCGGAATTAACTTGCGGCTCGTCAAATCACCCGACGCACCAAAAATAACTAATGAATACATTTTTACTTCCTTTCAGATGTAAATTCAAATACAATTCGCAACAATATCAGGTGACGATTTCGTATTTATCTTTTCCGATAAAAATAATCAATACGGATTTTAAGTTGGGACGATCTTTGAGGCGTTGGGAATGAATATATTGTTGCAATTGTTCTAAACCTTCCTTGCGCTTTTGGGCAATCTCAGAATCTTTCGCATCCGTCTTACAATATTTCAATTCCAAAACCCATTCGTATTGAACTTGCGGAAAATTAGGATT
>JAITBS010000395.1 GCA_031283515.1 Planctomycetaceae bacterium | reverse complement strand
CCTCTGTCTGAAAGACAGAATTTTAATCATCGAAGGTGTGATTCTGATCGTTTAGTTTCGTCTTTCAGACGACGTTGAGGAGAGATGTTTACCGTAGGTCGCGCTTCGCTTGACCTACGGTTATGAAAATGCCACCCCTTTGGGGTGAAGAAGAAAAAATAATTATTCCACTGATAGATTACGAATTTTTGTAATATATCAGTAGAATTTTTTGTTTTTTTCTTTTCCTCTTCGTCGCGGATTATTACCAAAACGGTATTACTCCGCTTGCGAACTCTGTTGATAAAAATAGACAGTTACTATTTCTATGTATTTGTTGCAAAATTAATTTGCTTTACCAATTTTCAGATCGTGCAAAATCCGTGAAATACGATTTTGTTGACGGGTTAATTCCTCAACATTTTTCCGAAGTGTACTATAATCCGCATTAGGTTCATTCCGCAATTGATCAATCATTTTTTCGTAACGTTTTGTACGTTCATTGACTCGCTGCTGCATGGAACGGATCATTTTCAGTTCGGAAAGTAACTGAATCAACGGCTCTTCCGAACTATTACCATCGGTTCCATTAGGAGATTGCTGCTGTTGTTCTTTCCGCTTTTCCGCTTCTTTAATAGCAAGTTCCACCGCATCAAGCATTTCCTGTAACACACTAATCACCGCGTCTTCAATATCAAGAGTTACGGAATCTAATTTCGTCTGATCCAACCGCGATTTCACTTCCGTCATGTCAAACCGCGACTGAAGCAATGATTCAACCATCGCTTGAGCAGTTCCGTCTTCACGCAGTAACACCAATGCCGCATCCGCATCTTCAATAACCGATTGCTGATCCACTCCAATTTGACTCGCCCGAATCTGAATCGGTCGTAATGCCGATTCTTCTGTGTTTTGCACCTCAACACCAATTTTTTCCGTTTGCAAACGAATAGACTGTTCCACTCGAAGCATTCGTTTAAATCTTGCTTCAAGTTTTTCAAGTGTTTGTAACAATTCTTCTTCACGGAGTTGCCGTAGAATCTTTTCGAGTTCCGCCTTAGCACGTTGAAGTTCCGCAATAGCTTCTTCTTGGTCTTCAACGGCTCCGTTTTTCTCGGCTTGTTGCAATTTCTTTTCCGCCTGATTCATGCGATGTAACGATTTTTGCATTGCCTGTTGTGTTCGCGAACCTGTCGGCTGTTCCGTATTTTTGTTGTCATTATTATTTTTGTTATCGTTTTTGTTGTCCTGTTTGTTCTCATTTTCGGAAGATTCTTTAAGTGAATTGTTTTCAGGTTTTTGGGAACTATCCGCTTTTTTATCGTTTTCATTTTGATTGTCCTGATCATTTTTGTTCTGATTATTTTTGTTCTGATTATTTTTGTCCTGATTATTTTCGTTCTGATTATTTTCGTCCTGATTATTTTTGTCCTGATTATTTTTGTCCTGATCGGCGGATTGATTTTTTGATTGTTGATCGGAATTTGGATCTGCTTTTTCGTTATCATTTTTTTCATTCTCTTTTTTCTCTTCCGATGCTGTTTTTTCAGATTGTGCCGTGTCGGGATGTTCATTTTCCGTAATTTGATCGTGAAGTGTTTGCGTTTGGAGACGAATTTTTTTTTGTTCTTCTTCAAGCAATAAAAGATTTTTGTTTTCTTTTTGTGCCGTTTTGGATTTCAGATTTTTTTCCTGATGAATGATCTCCTCCAAATCACGCAAAATTTCTTTGATCTTTTCTTTTTCCGCAGTTCGCCGTTGTTCACGATTTTCGTTTTCAAGAAGTTGCAATAACTCAAGTAAATCTTGTTCGATTGTTTCCTGTCCGGCGGCGGCTTCCGTCAATTGACGGTGTTCCAAAATGTCAACAATATTTTTAAGACGGAGTGCAAGCAATTTATCTTTACTGGCAAACAGAACTTTTTTGAGCAATGCCGACCGACGCGGATTTGAAGCCGCCGACGCTTCCGACATGCGAAGTAAAACCTGTTCCAACTGAGCATACCGATCCGCAACACTGCGTTGTTTTTCCGAAAGTTCTTGCGCAAACAACGAAGTAAAACCAAACAAAAAAATAAAAAATAAAAAAACAAAAATTCTCGTCATGACAATAAAATAAAAATTATGTTTCATAAAAATATACAACTAATTTCAAAAATTATAAAAAATTACGATAAATTACGATAAATTAAAATGATACATTTACCAAAGAGTTTTCTGATTGATATTTTGTACTAATTTTCGTCCGGTTGAGTTTAACGGAATACGATGGAGTTCCGAAGGCGTAACCCATTGAAGTTCGTAAGGTTTTGTATTTTCTATATTTTCCGTTAGCGAAATTTTACCGCGATCTGTTCCTGTAAAAAAAAGTAATGTAATACGAAAACGTGTTACGGAATGTTTTATCGTTTCGATTAGCGATTCCGGCTCTAACCGGTGTCCGGTCATTAACGCCAATCGCTCACGAAGTTTCGGGTCTTCGGCAATGTGATTCGGTAATTCCGCATCGGTTTCGGCTCTTGGAAAATCCCACAAACCAGCCCAACGAACCCCTTCAGGATAACGAATCAACAAAATTTTTCCTTGTTTCCGTACCAAAAGTGCCACTTCCGTTCGATATTCTTTTTTCTCTTTTATTTTTTGATACGGAATTTTTGATTGCAATCCTTGTTTTGCCGTTTCACAAAACTGAACAACCGGACAAGAAATACATTGCGGTTCCTGACCGGTACAAACAAGACTTCCAAGATCCATCAACGCCTGATTGAAACGTCCGGTGTTTTTTTGTGGCAAAATTTCTTCGGCGAAATTCCACAATAAAGTGTTTGCTTCATTTTGGGTTGGATCGGCGCGGAGAGCTAATAATCGGGCATGAAGCCGAATCGTGTTGGCTTCGAGAATAGGTTGACGTTGATCAAACGCAATGGAAAGAATCGCTCCGGCAGTATAACGTCCAATTCCCGGCAAACTCAGAACATCATCACGGCGATTCGGAAAAACTCCGCCAAAACGTGTTACGATTTCCTGCGCCGCCCGCTGCATCTGAACACAACGCCGGTAATATCCCAGTCCTTCCCAAAGCCGGTTCACCTCGTCAATCGGTGCCGCTGCAAGTTCCGCAATTGTCGGAAATCGTTTCACAAATCGCTCAAAATAACCTTCAACAGTTTTCGTTGTTGTTTGTTGAAGCATGATTTCACTCACCCAAACCCGATACGGATCAATAGTTGTTCCGGTATTTCGCCAAGACAGTAATCGGGAATGTTTGGCGTACCACGCAAAAATACGGCGGCGGAATATTGCGTAATTTATATCCATGTCTTTTAGTGAATTGTTTGTAGTAAATTACAACCAAATATCAGCAAATGTTGGTACAATTTATTGTAATCAATATTTTTATGTTTATTTCGTTTTTAATAAAAGAAAGATTGTGATAAATCAAAAAATGTTTCGTAATTGTCTATTTTGATAATCTTTCACAAACAATCAATTGATATTGTTTTTCGTCAAAGGTATGCTGGAACATTATTACAAATATACGTCATGGAATATCATTTCGTAAAATGCGGAATGTTTGGAGTTGCTTTTTGATTAAGATACCGCCGGTTCAGATCTCAGGAACGAAAAGAAAATTTGTAACAAATCATTGGATTGTTCTGTTGTCATATTTTTTGCGTCATACCGTAGAGTCAAACGAAGTTGATTAGCGTACGTTAGTGCGGAAAGAGAAATGAGAGTGCCGGAACGAATGGGCGGAGTTGCGTCAATTTCTTCCAAAACCGCATTGCCGATAAAAAGACGCCCGTCATGCCGGCGCATAAACGGTAATGATTCAAAAATTCTGCCCAAATTCGACAACACCGCAGTCGCACGGCATTTCGGTGACTTTAATTCATACTTGATTCCGCCGAGTAAACGATCTCGTATTTTCAAACTCAGTAACAAAACATGTTTTTGTTCCGTTCGTTTAATCCAATCCGTTTCCCAATGAATTTTTTTTAACAACTGATCCGGATTAGAAAATTCCCGCTCTTTCCGATCCAAAAAAAGCATTGTAACCGTATTGGCAGCCGGCATCTTTTGGAGTGATTCCGTTCTGAGATTCATCGGCATAGAAATTCGTAACAAAGGATTGCCCTGCGGAACAAACCATTTTTTCCGCCAAACTCCCATTGTCAGGAATAAATCGCGAATCAGTAAATCATTAACCGTAACTCCATGTTTTTTCGCCCGATCAAAATAATTCAGAGTTTCTTTCTGTGTCAGTTCATTCGCACAAAACGCCAGATAATCCTTTGCCGGAATATTGGTATTCAGAGGAACATGCGGAGCAAGCGGCGCCGGAAAACGGAACAATAATTGACGTGTTGTTACAGCAGTTGAAAAGAAAAAACGAAAATATTTGGCTAAAGTCAACCCGCTCGAACCGCGTTGTAACAATAGTTCCTGATCAAGATTACGCGGATTTTTCGGCGGCAACTCGCCTTGAAAACGCAACACGTAATCAGACAAAACATCCGCAAGAAATTGCATTTCACCGATTCCATCCGAAACAGAATGATGAAACTGAAATAAAACCGATGTTTGATTTTTCTCCTCAACAAAATATACTTTGAATCCGGGTTCATTGAAAAGATCAATGGCTTCCGGATTCGGAAACCGCGACGCAATCGGTCCTCGAATCTTACGAATAAAAATGGGACAATCAATCTCTTCCCAGAAAAACTGTCCGCGCTGATCTTGATGAACAACACTTCGCAACATCGGATGGTAACGAACAGTCTCGGCAATTGATGTTTCAAAATAATTAAAATTCAAACGCCCCGAAAAACGCAAAAATCGAAACGAATCCATCGGATAAGCCGGTTGATCGTCCAGAAGCATATACTTTTCAAAAATCGTGAACGGAATCAACATAATAGAATCGTTAGAAAAAAAGGTCAAAATTGCCGGTTAAATAGTTACAAATATTTTACAAAAAATTTTGCGGGAAATCAAAATAAGGGATTAAAATAAAGGATCAAATTTTTCCAATGGTCCGATTGTTACGAGCAAATGATCATTGAGCGGATATTTTTTCAGGACTGTTTCAATATCATTGAGAGTGATTTTCCGGATATCTTCGAGGTCTTGCCGAATTGTCCGGTATTGGCGGTGAACCATCCATTCTCCCCCAATCGAAAACAACCGTCCGCTAGGACGTTCGTTGGCAAGAACAAGCTGTGACAAAATTTTGTTTTTAGAACGGGCAAGTTCTTCTTGAGTTAAACAGTTCTGTGTTGTTTCGTTGTAGATTTTTTGGGTTCGGCTTAAAACTTCTTCCGCATATTCCGGTTCACTGGAAAGTCCTGTTACAAAAAAACCGTTGTCCAAAAATTCATTGGTTCCCAGTTCCGCCGAATCCGCAACTCCAGAATCGACAAGTTCCCAATAAAGACGGCTGCCGACATCATCTCCGATCATGTTGGCAATCATTCCGGCAGTAAAACGATCAACATCCCGCGCTGACGGCGCATCGGAAAGAAGCAATGTATATTGTTGCGCGGCGGATTCCTTGAATATCCGGTGAAAACCACGATGTCCCCGAACACGCCGAAATTCCGATTCGTTTTTTCCGGCATTGGTATTTTGCGATTTCCAATGCCCGCAAACTTGTTTCGCTTTTTGTACGAATTTATCAAAATCAAGCCTGCCCGCTCCAACCAACACAATATTTTCCGGACAATATCGTTCTTCAAGATAACAACGCATCTGCTCAATAGAGAGGTTGGAAACACTTTCGATTGTTCCGAGAACACTGTTAGCAAGCGGATGACCGGCAAAAAACAATTCACGGCTTTTATCATCGGCACCGAATGGCGGTTGGTCGTCGTACATTCGGATTTCTTCCAGAATAACCTGTTTTTCCGTTTCAAAATCATCTTGCCGCAATGCAGGACGTAAAAGACCTCCAAGTAACTCAACCGCATTGTCCAGTAATTCAGGAAGAAGCGAGGCAAAAAAAACAGTTTGCTCTTCTGTGGTAAAAGCGTTGGCATCAGCACCAATATCATCAAGACAACGATTTACCTCTTCGGCGGTTCGGTTTTCGGTTCCTTTGAATACAATATGTTCAAGAAAATGACTGATTCCGGCAATCTCCGGCGTCTCGTTTCGTGAACCGGTATTCACAAAAAATCCAAACGAAACAGAATATGCCGCCTCATTGATTTCCGCGATCACTTCAAGACCATTATCGAGTTGTGTTTTCTGAAATTGCATTGCCAAAAACCAATCACTATTAATTGTTTTCTTATTGTGGAAGACAAAAAATTATCATTAAAGCATTTTTTCGTAAGTATTATTAAATCTTGAACCGTAATTAACAACAGAATCCGGTACAGCATCACCGTAACACCAAAATCCGTAACCCCAAAAGAAAATAAACGATTCAAAAAATGAGCAACTTTCTGATGAGCAACTTTCTGATTATTGAGGTGAATACACCAAAACTCAATATCAATTTTCCTTTGCTCTGTTCGATTAACAAAAAAGATTATAACATGCCCTGTTATCACGTCAAGTTCCAAATGCCGAAAAATAGAACAATATACTTTATGACGTAACTATCTATTTTATTAACAGAGTCCGCAGATTTTCGCAGATTTTCGCAGATTTTTTAAAACGTTTATTGAAATTGAATAAAATCACCAAGTCTTTAATTTGTTCTCTTTTCGTATATTTTGTTATTTTTTTCTGTTTTGTAATTCTCAAAAAAATAATCTCCCAAAAATCTGCGTAACTGCAAACAATATCTGCGAATATCCGCATAATCTGCGGACAATATCTGTGTAATCTGCGGACTTTGTTGATAAAATAGACAGTTATCTTTGGTGTTTGCCGTTTCGGGTTGAGCGGCATTTGATCGCCGTGAAATATGATGGTTACTGGTATAACCTGTTACATCAATGAGCTGCCAACGAGTAGAGTAAAAAATTAACAGCGAGTTGCATCGCAGAATCGGGAGTGTATCCACGACAACCGGAAAAACCGGCAGTTTCGAGAGAACAGGCAATATCATTCGGTGAAAACACCACCGCCCAACGGTTGTCATAACCCAAACGAATTCCATACAATTCCGGTTTTTCGTTCCTTAAATTTGTGATAGCCGCACGGTTTGGAGATTGCTCTGACTGCCAAAGTTCCAGTAAGTCGATTTTGAAACCGCCAAAAATGTCGGAAAACAACGGATCATCCGATGGAATAGGTTGCAATGGCGAATTGGGAAATATCTGATACATTTCATTCGCCAATGATTCGGTAAACGATTTCGAGGAACAAATCGAATTGACAAACAGAAATCCGCCCCGTTCCAGATGTTGCCGCAACATCTCCCGTTGTTCCGGCGAAAATTGGAACGCCTGACGCCCAAACATAAACAAAATCGGATATTCCGACAAGATCGAATCTGTAACATCAACAGAATCAACATTATCTGTAACAGGTAAACCAAGATTCGACTCAACCCAATGAAGCAGATTCGGCAAAGCGTGCGGTGCCGGATTTGTTTCACCATGCGCCAAAAGCCCAAGAAAAATACAACCGCGATGTCCTCTCACCTCAGTATTTTTTCTTAACGATTTCAATTCCGTAACTTGATCCCGATATTTTCGTTCGGAATCTAACGCATAAGTCAGGATATTGTGACCGATTTCGAGACCGGTCTCAATTTGACGGCGAACATTGGATGAATACAAATCGTTTCGTCCATTCCAACGGGCGATTTCCCAAAGACATGAAAGTGACGGTTTTTCTTCGATTGCCGGAATATAAACGACATTCGTACGGCATGCGGTTGTGATTCCTTTAATGGGACGGCGTTGATTGGGTTCAATTGGTGTTTCCATTGACCAGATGGGATGCGATGGTTCCAGCAAAACGAGTTCGTAACCCGATTCAGGAAAAACTTGTTGCATCAATTCATGAAATCCCGTATCAAAATTTTTGTCATCCTGCAAAGCTTCCGCAATAATAAAACCGCCCTGATCAAGATAAGTACGAAGTTTCGCGGCAATCATTTTTGTTTCTGTATCGTTTTCGGTAAGCGGTGTCCGGTTACCCGAAAAATAAAGAATCGGAGACTGAATCAATTCCTCTGTTGGGATTTTATCCAATTCGAGATATTGCCAGCCAAGAGGGAAATTCCAGCGTGAACCAGAAAAACGTAACAAATGATCAATATCATACGGATGTTGATTTCCTCCATAAGAAGGAGAATTTTTTATTTTTGAAACGACTATTGGTCGGCGTCCTTGAGCAAGAAAACTAACAGCACAAGCTGTTGCCAGAATGGTTTCACCGGAACGATCTGCCCAATGAGTCCGATGTTCGCGAAGTTGCCGGAGAAGCGATATTGTACCTTCGCGATACCAATCGTAACGACCGATATGACGTTGCCCCAATAAACGTCCGACTTTTTCAACAGCAAATAAATTATAATGAACCCAATGCATTCCATGAATTATATCTGAATTCATATTGTTGACATTCCACCAGGCAGGTCCTATTTTAAGTTGACGGACTAACGATTTATCCAATGCAGTCAATGCGTGATCAATTCGCACAAAAATATGATGAGGGTCCCATTGCCCACATTGGACATGATCGCCTTCAACCCGAAAACGTCCTGAATCATAAATTCCTGTTGCAAGAATTAATGAGATAATTCCTGCGTTTGTTGTGCAGGAATGGGCATCGCCGCTGCCCTGAGATAATGGACGATAACCCCACGAACCATCAATATTTTGTGTTCGTTCCCAGAAACGCCGAATTTGTTCCCAAACTTCATGCGGAACAGTAATTCCATTTTGCTCTGCTTCGTGCAAGGCAAGTCCTACGTAACAAGTTTCAAACGTACTATAATGACGAAAACCCGAATTGTATTGCCAACCGCCTTGACCATTGGAACCATCATTAACTTGTTGTTTTAAAAACCATTGGACATTCTGTTCCAGAAGAGTTTGATCGGTTGGATCGCCGTAACGAATAAGAGCCATCGTTTGTACTGCAACCGGATAAGTGTCACGAATATTTTCACCTGCTCGATACTGCCGAAGAGCCTGAACTCCGCGAATCAAGGAAGAATCCTCTTTGGAAACACCTGCATCAAGAAAAGACAACACACACATCGCGGTTGCTCCAAGAGTATGACCTGGGATTTCATACTGCCATTGCCCATTTTGTTTCTGTTGACTTTTAAGATATTGAACACCGTTGTTAATTGCCGAAACAATCCGGCGTGAATCAATCATGGATTCATCGTCATCCTCAAAATCCAACATCATATCCGAGCCCAATATTGTTGATACAGATATGATAAAAACTAAAAAATACAAAATTCGCATAAAATTTGTTGTAATATTCAGAAATTAACGCAACAAAAAAACAATAAAATTCGAGACAATTTGTGCCTGTCAACAAAAAAGCAACCAATGTTGTAACAAAAACATTATGTTACAAACAGGTGAATTTTTTAATATAAATCGTTACTACATTAAAATAATGAATGCCAAAAGTATAAAGTGTATATTATAGAGAAAAACTTTAGAAATAAAAGTTATGTTTAGCAATTTTTTTTTTGGAATTTTTTTATTTGGACGAACAACACAAGGAACGAGAAGTGAAAAAGGCAATTTTTGGCATGAACGATTTTGGAGTGTGATAACAACTTGTAAACAACAAAAGAAAAATGTCATGACCTTCTTGCAAAGTTGTGTTGCCGCATTCCTCAAGGGACTACCTCCGCCCAATATATTACAAAAATTAAAAAATATCAAAACATAAAATGACCACGATAAAAGTACGTAAAAAAATAAAAATTACCGTGAACTGTTACAAAAAAATTATACCTCTATATTCCTCTAACGAAACGAGATCATTTTTTGTGTAATTTGCAGTCATGTTTATACTCTAATGTTTGTAACGGATGTTCCATCAAGAAATTTTTTGGTGCTTAAAAACTGGGGTTTTTGTGAAAATGTACCCATTAAAATATTTTTGTATAAAATTTTTATATTGGTATGTATTGACGCTTTTGGA
>JAITBS010000382.1 GCA_031283515.1 Planctomycetaceae bacterium | reverse complement strand
CGGCAATGTCTATTACCTTTATTTTCGGAATTATTATTACATGGCTTGGTCCTGAAACAAAAGGTAAACCGTTACCGGAATAAAACAAAATACAACAAATTCAATGTGTTGATAAAAATAGTTATGAACTTTGCTAAAGTCCTATTAAATGGTATCGCATTGTCAACTAACTATTTTATTGATTTGCCTATAAATTTCGAACCGAGTATTCTCTCATATTAATTTTCAATAATCAGTATGAGAATTCAGAATAGAGTGATATTGGGATATAAAATCAAAATCATCTATGTTATTGTGTTACTACTGTGTTGTGAATTTTTCATAGCAACAGTAATTCATATATTTTATCCTGCGATAGAACTTCATAGGAATTCTATTAGTGCAACAGTGTTTTCATTTTCTTTAGATAGACATCAAATGTATGCTTATATTATGATATCGAGTACGACAAATATGAAGACTCCTTCTGTGGTTGTGATGAAACATAGTGACGAGCTTGTAATACATCAAAAATTTATTGATCAACAAAAAACACAATTAGTTTGTTATTTTGTTTTTTCTAGTAATTCTGAACAATTAATTGAAGAAAATATGCTCTACATTTATGATGATAATAAGTTAACGAAAATTAGAAAAATCTCTATTAAAAATCCAAATCTTTCATTAAAAACATCAACCGAAATATTGAAAAAAGAAATTATTGATATTATGCGCGACGTGATTGTCCAATAATCTGTTCTATACTCATCCTACAATAAAATACGTCTTGATGATTTTTTTAATTTTGTTATATTATAGAAGTAGTTGTTTGTGGAGTTCATTTTTGTATTTTATGGATTACCGTTTATCTCACCAACACATCCAGAATTTTCGTGTTAGGTATCGCAAGCTCGAAGGTCAGCGATTTGCGGATCGTATTCGTAATTGTTCTTGCGCTTGCGGAAGATTTTACGCCTACTCAACTCTCTAAGGGGCATCTCTAAAAATTCATTTTTTCGGAACAGGTTGTTAAATTTTGATTTTTTGTTATAATGTTATGATAAAGTATCCTGTGTATTTTTTTTGCCACGTCTTGATATTTACGTTTGGCGTTGGTGTCAATTTTTTTGTTTCCGTCAATATTTAATTCCCTCTATCGTCTATAGAATAAAAATCTCATGTCTCAATCTTCCTTTTTTGATATCGAAAAGCAACTCGATAAAATATAGGGTATTAACGATTTCCTTCGTCGTCTTAATGAGTTGATTGATTGTACCATTTTTCTTGGGTTGCTCAGCCAGTCGCGTTCTAGTAGCAGTGGTGAGTTAATAGTTGATAGTGAATAGTTAATAGTTGCGCAAGCGGAGTAATACCGTTTTGGTAATAATCCGCTTGCAACACTATTCACTCATAACTATTAACTAATCCATTGCCCTTACAGGGCGATTGTTTGAATAAGTTATTGCCCGCTGCGTTGCGGCGGGTTGTTACGCATTGCCCCGTTGGGGCGAAAGAAAAAAACAGATGAAGTCCATAAACGTAAAAAATAATAATTCCACTGATATATTACAAAAAACATATTATACGTTTTATATGTGTATTATTAGTGCATTGCTTTTCATTGTGGTATTGTTTCTTGTGATTTGTTTATTCTTATCACGTTTTGTATCGTTGGAACCCTGTAATTTTGAGGGCATATCAATTGTAAATGATGGGATAAGAGATTATGCTTTAGTTCGTTTTCTTGATCATTCCCCGTGGTCACATTCACGATTTTTTGTTGCGGAATATGATTTACAGCAGAGAAAAATCACACTTAAAGAATACTATATGCCGTATCACCCTTTTTCAAAAACAATCAACACCAGTAATATTGTAGTTTTAAATCATCTTGAAGGTCAATATGATGTTTGGGTTGATAAATCATTTGTTGGCAAAATAGAATTTTCTAATGAACAAATAAAATGGTTGCCCAAAAACAATCAGGTTAAATGACTGTTATAAATTAAAATTACTTTAGGATGTTTGTTTAGTAAACAAAAAAATTGGTAATATATCAGTGGACTATTTTTGAATTTGTTTACAGTTGGGAGTTACAAGGTAGGCGACCTTTCGCCGAAGGGTTTTAAACAAAATACAATACAATAAACCCACGGTCGCCACGGTTGGGCTTAGTATTGTGTTGTACGCAGTGAGTCCTTAATTTCCGTCCGTCAACAAGGGCAAGTCGGCGAGTACGCCGTATTGTTATTGTTTAAAACGTTTCGGCGAAATGTTGACTACCTTTGGAGTTCCACTGGAGTGAAAATCGAAAAATAAAAATTCCACTGATATATTACGTCAAAACATAATCCGCCTCTGAACTATCGCTGTTTTTTTTGTAACTTAGTAAATTAGTTGCAATTATATTCCTTTATATTCCTTGAACACTTCATTGGCTTGTAATTCTTATTCGGTAACAGTTTTCGTGTTATCCGGTTTGATTTGAATTGCCAATTCGTCGAGTTGTTTTATGGTAACTGGACTGGGCGCTCCAGTCATTAAATCAGCGGCTTTGGTCGTTTTCGGGAACGCAATACAGTCACGAATATTATCCAAACCACCAAACAACATCACCAAACGATCAAGACCAAGAGCAATACCGCCATGCGGCGGAGCACCAAATTGTAACGCATTGAGCAGAAAACCAAACTGTTCTCTTGCAACTTCCATCGATAAACCCAAAAGATCAAACACTTTTGACTGAATCTGGGAATCGTGAATCCGAATCGTTCCTCCACCCACTTCAAAACCATTCAGTACAAGATCATAAGCCTGAGCTCGAATTTTTTTGGGAGTTAATGTTTCCGGTTCTGTGTTTGTAAGATAGGGCAAATCATTTTCCAATGGAGCCGTGAATGGATGGTGCATGGCAATCCAACGTTGTTCCTCCGCATCCCAGTCAAACATTGGGAATTGTATTACCCAACAGAAATTCATTTCGTTTGGATCAATTAATTTTAGTTCCACCGCCAAACGCCGTCGTAACCCGTTCAATACTTTACAAGTTACTTCAAAAGTATCCGCCGAAAAAAGAAGAAAATCATCCGCTTCAACATGGAGTCGTTCCGCAATCTGTTGAAGTTGGAGAGTGGTAAAATTTTTGGCAATTGGTCCGGTCAAGGTTCCTTGTGCATCTGCTTTGAGCCACGCAATACCTTTGGCACCGAACTGTTCGATCACCCAATTATTAAGACCGTCAATATCTTTTCGTGAATACTTTGCAGCAACCCCTTTCGCATTAATTGCCCGAATACGACCGCCAGAATCCGCAACACTTCGGAATACACGAAACTCAAATTCTTTTGCCAAATCCGTTAGGTCAATGAGTTCCATACCGAAACGAAGATCAGGAGCATCATGTCCGAACCGTTCCATCGCTTCATCATAACTCATTCGCGGAATCGGCAATTTTAGTTCACGTTCTAAAATTTCTTTCATGAGACACGACATGAGACCGCTGATCATTTCAATAATATCTTCACTGTCAACAAACGACATTTCGAGATCAACTTGTGTAAATTCCGGTTGCCGGTCAGCTCTCAAGTCTTCATCACGGAAACATCGGGCAATCTGGAAATATCGGTCATATCCGGCAATCATCAAAATTTGTTTGTAAAGTTGCGGAGATTGCGGCAAGGCATAAAACTGACCTTGAGCCACACGGCTCGGAACTAAATAATCTCTTGCTCCTTCCGGTGTACTTTTACCAAGCATTGGCGTTTCAATTTCAACAAATCCGTGTTCGTCAAAATAGTCACGCAACACTTTAGCGATTCGATGCCGTAACATCAATGTTTTCTGCATAACGGGACGCCGAAGATCAAGATAACGGTATCGGAGCCGCGTTTCTTCGGCAGGCAATTCCGGAACAGAAGGCTGAAACGGAACAATTTCAGTACGGTTTAACACCGTCATTTTTTGGGCATTTACTTCGATTTCACCGGTCAGAATTTTTTTATTGACAATACCTTCCGGTCGAAGTTGAACCGTTCCGGTTACCTGGACAACATCTTCAGGATGAAGTGAGCGAACCGTATTGAACATTTCATCGTTAATCCCTTGAAGAAAAACAATTTGCGTTAAACCATACCGGTCCCGCAAATTAATAAACAGAACACCGCTGTGATCGCGGACAGAATCAACCCAACCGGCAAGCGTTACCGAAAGACCAAGATCGCTTTTTCGTAATTCACCGCAAGTTCTTGTACGTAACAAATTTAAAACTCCTTCTTATTATAGTAATTAAGTAACTATTCAGCCTACCATAAAATTAAAATCACTACAGATATACTCATTGTACTTTAAAATTCAGATTTATAAGAACAAAATTATTGTGTCCTTTATTTAAAATTCTGTAAATTCTTCTTATCCCGTTAAAATCAGTTTATCCTGTCAAAAAACGAAAACCGAATAATCCGGTGTGATGAGTATGGGTAAAAACCTATAGTGGAAAAGGCATAGTATATCGGATATACTTTTTATTATCTACTGCCTGTTCACCGTTTTTATCTTTTGTTTTTATTTCCTGTTTTCCATTTTGTGACAATGATTCTTGGTATAACAATGGGCGATGCTGCCGGAATTGGTCCTGAAATTATTGTAGGGGCTTGGCGTGAAATCGTTTGTCAAACGAATACTCAGGCTGTTGTTTACGGTCATCCTGAAATTCTAAAACACGCAGCCGAGTTACGGAATATCAATGCGGTGATTATGGAAATCCAATGTGTTGGTGACATATTACCCCAATCGGCAGTTCTCGAAACGTTGACAATTCCGTGTATTCGTTGCGGTGAAGAAAGCGTACTCGATGTTCCGCACGGAACGGTTGACGCTCGAACCGGTGATGCTGCTTATCGGGCAATTATCCGTGCGATAGATGATGCGAAAACGGGAGTCCTTGATGCGGTGGTCACTGCTCCGATTCACAAAAACGCTCTCAATCTTGCCGGTTACCATTATCCGGGACACACGGAAATTTTTGCGGAACATTGTGGAGTTAATGATTTTGCCATGATGCTTTATCTTGGTCATGGTGAAAATATTTTTTCGGAACATGGTCTTGCGGTTGTTCATGTGACGCTGCATACGGCAATGAAAAATATTTTCGGTCAGATAACCATTGATTCTGTACTTGCCAAAGCGAAACTGATTGATGATTTTATGCGTCGGATCATTGGAATGTCAGGGCGGCGTCCGCGTATTGGAGTTTGTTCGTTAAACCCTCATGCCGGAGAAGACGGATTATTTGGAACGGAAGAAATTCAGATTATTCGTCCGGCAATTCAACAAGCTTTTCTCGAAGGTTTGGACATTAAAGGTCCTTTTCCTGCTGATACAATTATGGTGAATGCTCAAAAAGGTTTTTTTGATGCGGTGGTTGCGATGTTCCATGATCAGGGGCATATTGCGTTGAAGTTACTTGGGATGCATCGGGCGGTGAATATTACACTTGGTTTGCCGATTATTCGAACCAGTGTGGCTCACGGAACGGCGTTTGACAAAGCCTGGCAGGGTATTGCCGAAACCGGAAGCCTGCTTGAAGCCTGCCGTATTGCAGCAAAACTCGCCGCATCACGATAAGAAGAATATGTTTGATTTTCCAAGCGGTTCTCCCTGTTTGTAACTCAGCGCAAGCGGATTACAACCAAAACGTTTTGATCTGCTTGCAGACTCCCCGCTCTCAACGATCCGCTTTAGGGAACTTCTAAAAACTCGTTTTTTATTAACCACAGAGAACACAGAGTTCACAGAGAGAATATTTTTAAAAAATTAAATTTTGATTTAAATCCATCATTTTTATTTTAATAAATTTGTAATATATCAGTGGCATAATTATTTGGGGTTCTTCACCCTGAAGGGGTGGTATTTTCATAACCGTAGGTCAAGCGAAGCGCGACCTACGGTAAACATCTCTCCTCAACGTCGTCTGAAAGACGAGAAACTGAACGATCAGAATGACACATTCGATTTTTAAAATTCTGCCTTTCAGACAGAGGAATGTTCGTTGTACGAGTCCGCAGGTCGATGACCTGCGGTTATGAAAATCACACCCCTGTCGGGGTGAAAATCGAAAAATAAAAATTCCGCTGATAGATTACAAAAATTACAAATTTGATTTAAATCCATCATTTTTATTTTAATAAATTTAAATGATGTTTTGATTCAAGTTAACATTTTCTTTGCGTTCTCTGTGTCCTCTGTGGTTTAAAATTAATTTTTAGAGGTTCTCTTTATTGTGTGTTCTATTGACCATGT
>JAITBS010000339.1 GCA_031283515.1 Planctomycetaceae bacterium | reverse complement strand
ACTTATGAACGTTTCCTAAATAGATAAACAGAATTATTTAATGTTTCTGTAAATCCTTTTGTAGAAAAAAGTTACACTAACTGATTGATTGTTTCCCGAAAAATAGGGTAAGTATTCTTATTGCAGTCACTTGATTGATGTTTTATTCTGTGACGATTTATTTAAGAGGTAGGCAATGTTTTGCCGAAGGGTTTTCACCCACCGTTGCGTCGATGTACTCACCGACTTGTCCCTGTGACGGCTGAAAATTAAAAAACAAGGTAATATATCAGTGGAATTTTTGTTTTTCGATTTTCACCCCGAAAGAGGCAGTTGTTAGTTAATAGTGGATAGTTAATAGTTAATAGTGTCGCAAGCGGATTACTACCAAAACGGTATTATTCCGCCTGTAAACTCTCCATTATCAACTACTCGCTTGACCTGCGGTTATGAAAATACCACCCCTTCGGTGTGAAGAATAAAAAACGAATATTCAACTGATATATTACAAATCGCTTATTTTTCTAATCGGATTGATTCGATTTCGATCTTTTTATTTTCGGAATTGACCGGATCGAAACGTAAACTTGTAATCAGCCGCCGCCAATTCTTTTTTGACTTCAGATCGAAAGTGTAATCGTGAAACTGACCATCCGCCGTAACAGGAACTCCCAAACTATTTGTTTCGGAAACGGGATTTATTACGGTTGACCAGAACAGTTGCGCATGTTCCGCTGAACCTGTTCCCGAAACTTTCATCCGAATAATCAGCCGGTTCCAATCTGTTGCAGGAATCCGATCAAGATTTATTGTTATTGCCGGATCATGATTTGTTGATTCGAAAATTAAGTTACTGTTTTCCGTTTTGAAATTTTTGATTCCCATTAAAACCGTCCAACCTTGTGTTCCGTCCTTGAAATCCCAAGCAGTCCGGTTCATTTTTTCTATCGGCGGTAAATCATAAGGACCAAGTCCAACATCACTTGGTGCGTAATTTAAAGCCCAACCTTCCGCAGGTTTTTTACAAAACGTTTCACGAATTGTTTCAAACATTCCGAAACCAAATTCGGCGTTTGGTTCTGCATAAGAACCTTCACCCCATTCATTGGTCGGAGCCAGAACCATACTTTTGATTCCGGTTTTTTCGGCAAATTTTTTGTAATCGTTGCAAATTTTTCGGAAACCTTCAACGGTTCGATGTTCGATATAGGTTTGCTTGTACCCATGCCAGGGCCGCGAATCCCAACCTGTTGAAAGATTCGGCAAAAACGGCAAAATTCCCGTTTGGTGCCGAGTTTCCCAAAACGGTAAACTCGCATCGACAACAAGATCAAAATCAAAACGTAACGGATTCTTCGCCTTACCTCCGTGATGCATAAAATGATAAATTGACGTCATCTCGAAACCGGCGTCGGCAAGCCATTGAATATCACTTGCCGATGTCGATGCTTCGGGCCACTTCATGGTAATAAAATAAATTCCTTTATATCCGGCAGTTTTTGCCATTTCGTTTGAAAGATCGAGCAGCCGTTTTACGCCTTCGCCTTTTTTCAATTCTTTACCTTTTGCCCGTTCAATCGTTGCGATATCATTATCCATATTTTGCGGACTCCAAATCATCACAACAGGTTTGCCGTTTTTGGTGTAATATTCCGGCGTGTTGAAATAATTTTCGATCCAGAATTTTGTTACGGCACGTTGATCTTCTTCGCTGTGACTTCCGACTCCGTTGTGATTTGCCCACATCATTGCCCACTTGAACATTGATTTGTACTTCGCTTTTTGAAACCCTTTAATCCAGTGATCGTTATGTTGATGACCTTTGTGCCAATACCAATCGACAAGGTAATATTGGATACCGTTTTCAACCGACCATTTGATTTGCCAATCAATTACTTCCGGGTTGCCTTCATCGTACCAACCGAGAACCGGTTTACGTTCGGGATAAGTATTATAAATTCTTGCCCATGCTTCCATTTTTCCCCAACCGGGGTAATACAAAGCACCGATTTCATAATCGCTTTGAACTGGTTTTGGTGCAGGAACATAATCCGCTTGGCGAAGATTCAAACTCTTCTCAATACGAACCGGAACCGTTACAGAATTTTCCTTGATACCGAAGCCGGTTATGTAATAACCGTCAAATTCCAGCGTGATTTTACCGTCAAACGGTTGTGATGCCAAAAGATTGATATTGTACGTTTTTGTCTCAAACGGTTTCAAATCGGAAAGTATTTCCCATTCCGAAGAGGCAACACTTTTCATTCCGTTGGGAAGATGAGGTTTGACTTTGATTCCGTGTGCCGTTTGTCCGCCGCTGTTACGTAATCGAATTGCAAGCGGTGTTGATTTACCGGTTCGGTTAATCGCTTCGGGCTGATAAATTTGTTCGATTTCGATTTCTGCCGGACCTTGCGGCGTGTCGGAAACAAGTAATTGTTTGAGAGTTGCTTTTGCTTCGAGATCATCGCTTGCCGTCAACTGAATCAGATGAATTTTTTCCTGCATCACGGAACCGCTCAAACCGTCAATATTGTACCAATGATCCAGACCGTCAGGTTTGAGCGGAAAATGAACCGCTGTTTCCTGACCGGAATTACCGTAAAAAGTCAATGTTCCGGTTTTAGCGTGATGGGCGGACATTTTCAGCGAAATCCAACCGCCGTATTCGTCAAGATCAATTGTTATCGGTTCACTTTCAATACCGCCGACAATCTCCAATCCGTTTGCGGTTTGTTTAATGTTACTATTATCTAACGGTTTCCAAAGCGGTTGTGGTTTTGTGAAATCCCAAACCGGTTTCACTTCGGGGGCGTTACTGAAATTCAGATCAACAACACGAATCCAGTCGAGTTCATAAAACACGTTACCGTAATTACTTGATGAAAGATTAGGAAAATCAATTCTTAATTTAACGATTTTCTTTTCGTTGTTCCAGTTTGGAAAAACCCGAATGGTATGCCATTGTTCATCGCCGAGAACATTCCAGCCGACACTTTTTTTCGGTGAAAAACCGGCATATTGACCTTCGGTGGTATTGGTGAAATAGATTTCGCCGTGTCCGCCGTCGTTTGTCCGGTAACGAAATTCCAATGCCCGTGAATTTTTTGTTGCAAAATCGAGACTGTTTGCAACAAAAAACGGATCACTGCCCGAAGCAACTGCCTGATAAATTCCGTCTTTAATCTGAACATTTTTGAGATGATTTGTTCCGTTCCAATGTTCACAGTCCTTGTCGAAATTCCATTGCAAAACCGTTTCGGTTTGTGCGGCAATTGCCGCAGCAAAAAACAG